>CBFDDY010000262.1:0-3962 GCA_965603705.1 uncultured bacterium
AATTTCTATTGATCTGCACAAATACTATGCACAAGATGGCGGGGGAAGTGCAGGCCGCAATAAGTATTCCCTTACTCCATATTGGAGATGTAACTGCGGCTGCTATCAAGGCAAAGGGGCAGAAGAAAATAGGGCTGCTGGGTACAAAATTTACCATGGAGCAGGATTTTTATAAGGGACGACTGCAGAATAAACATGGTATTGAAGTCATTATTCCTGATGAAGCAGAGCGGCAGATCGTGCATGATATTCTTTATGATGAGCTTTGTTTAGGAGAAATAAAAAAGATTTCCCGGGACAAATTTAAGCAAATTATCAGTGGACTTGTCTCTGCCGGAGCAGAGGGGATTGTCCTTGGATGTACTGAGATCCCTTTGATAGTCAACCAAGAGGAATATGAGATCCCTTTATATGACACAACCGAATTGCATGCCCGGGCGGCAGTTGAATTTGCATTACGCTGAGGACAAAGGTTAAAACGATAAAGCATTAGACACGGATTGACGCGGATAATATAATTTTTCTTTTTTGGCTTGCAACCAAAAAACAAAAAGCACTTTACAATTTGTGCCAGAGCAAAGAATGAAAACCTTTATTTTTAATTACATTGCAGAGCGACGTGATGAAGGGGGGAACCCCGGTTTGTTAATGATTGATTTGTGTTTTTATTTTAGTATAATTTAATTATAATCATAATTTAATGGAGGCGATGAAAATGGGAATCATGTCACAAGATTTTGAAAAAGCGATAAGCATTGGACGGCCGCCTAATATCACCCGGCTTTTTCCGAATTCAAAAGCTTTACTGGTAAGTGGGAAATATATTAATAAAGCAATGAAAGTAAAAGGAAAAGCAATCTGTATGGCGGCTAATGGTAGAAATCAGTTTGTCATAAGGGGTGTTTTAAAAGCCGCCCAGAGAGCTAATTCTGCTATAATAATCGAGATAGCCCGTTCAGAGGGCGGAGCTAAGGCCTATTGTGCAGTAGATTTCTGGAATATTGCCCGGCAAGTGGATGCTATCTGTAATGAATTGGGGATAATGGTTCCGGTTGCTATCCATGCTGACCATTATGGAATAAAAAAAGAGGAAGATATTGAGCCGGCAAAAATTGAGATACCTACACTTTTTGAAGCAGGTATAACCTCTATAGCAATTGATGCCTCGCATTTGCCGGATGATGAGAATTTATTAGCCAACTTGGCGCTTAATCCCTATGTCCCTGTATGGGCCGGCTTGGAAACGGAGGTAGGAGAGATAAAAGGAAAAGAGGGATTGTCCACAAAGGACGAAGCCTTGTTCCTTATTCGGGGGCTGAATGCGCATGATATTTTTCCGATATGGATTGCCCTGAACAATGGTACGACCCACGGTTTAGAAGCCAGTGACGAAGGAATTCAGGTGGGTTTGACAGCAGAGATACATGAGGGATTGTCACGCTATAATATCTCAGGTGCACAGCACGGAACTTCCGGAAATAATTCCGACCGTTTGAGAAGCATTGCCGCAAAGACTAAGACAACTAAAGCAAATGTAGCCACTGCTTTGCAGATGATATCCTGGGGCCTCAAAGTAAATGATTTTGGGAACGCTATCCAAGATGAATACGGTCGTTTTATAAAAGTCGAAGGCCAGGGAGTCACAGAAAAAATGTGGGCGGAAATGACTGCTTATGCGGAAAATAATGGACTTAAAGGTGGAAATTACAAAAAACTCAACCGGCCGTTTGAAAATAAACTGCTGGGGCTTCCCCGGGAAATCAGGGAAAGAATGGCTGGGCGGGTTGAAGATTTTACTTATAAAATGCTGGTTAATGTTTTCAATGCCCAGGACAGTGCTGATATTGCTATAGGAGAGATCCTTGCGGCAGGAAGTTATGACACAGGCCCAAATACTCAGCGGGTTGAAGATCCGGATGATTGGACGAAGGATAAGATTGTAGCTAGGGCAAAAACCATCAATTCAGAAAAAGGTCCGGCTGGCAATTTTTGACGATTAAAAAAGCCGGGCAATATTCCAAATTCCCAGGAAAGAGACCGCAAGTATAACCAATCCACCCAGGATGTTCTGTTTCCAGTTATTGGCTAGGGTACCCATGTGTTTACGGTTATTAAGTATGACTAACAGGAATATCGAAGCTATAGGCAGGATAAGTCCATTAGCGACCTGGGCAAAAAATATAACGGCAAGAGGGCTAAATCCAAACAAAGAGACTATAAATCCAGCCAGGATCACAACCAACCATATTCTTTTGAATTTAGGGGAATTTTGACCCCCTTTCCAGCCTAAAATTCCAGAGGATGCAAATGCGGCGGCATATGGAGCTGTGATCGCAGAGCTCATTCCTGCAGCGAAAAAACCCAGCCCGAAAAGGATGTTTGTAAGTTTTCCAAAGAGCGGTTTCAGCTGCTGAGCAAGCTGGATTCCTTTTTCCACAACTATGCCCTCCTGATTAAATGCGACAGCTGAAGTAACCACAACCGAGATAGATATCATTCCTCCCAGGCATATTGACACAAGTAAATCTCGTCTTATATCTTTCAGGTTTTTAGGGGAATTCCATTTTTCCTTTACAGAAGATGAATGAAGGAAAAGGTTATATGGAACAACTGTGGTCCCGACCAGAGCTAATACCAGCATAAGCGAGCCGTCCGGGAAAGAAGGAATAAAACCTTTAAAGATAGCGGAGATATTCGGTTTAATAATTATAAAGGTTGCTAGAAAAGAAATGCTCATAAGAAAAACCAGGCAGATAAGCAGTTTTTCGATCATATAGTATTTTCCCCGGCTTAATACAAATATCGAAACAGCGGATATGATGGCGATCCAGATCTTTTGAGGAACAGCAGTTATCATTTCTAATCCGAGAGAACCTCCAATTATATTGCCGGCTTCATAGGCAGCGCATCCGAAAGTTATAGCTGATAGGGTCAGAATAGCAAAGAGAAGTTTTGTCAGTGGATTTTTTGGGAATTCCCTGAGGCTTTGCCCCAGATCGCGTCCTGAACCCAAGCTTAGCCGTCCGGTCATCTCCTGCAGGATTAATGTCATGACAACAGCAAAAATAAGGGCATAAATCAGAGAATAACCAAAATTAGCTCCGGCCAAAGAACATGAGGTTATAGTTCCTGGTCCAATAAAAGCGGCTGTGACCAAGAAGCCTGGCCCAAAGGAAATCTTATGTTTTTTTACCATAAGCGCCGCCGCCCGGAGTTTCAATCCGAAGTATATCGCCAGGCTTAACTAGCAAATTAACTTTCGAATCGAGTACTCTTTTTTTTCCTCCAGAGATAAGGGTGTTCTTGCCTTTTTTCCCTTCCCCTCCTCCCTGAAGACCATACGGGCTAAATTTGCGCCTTTCTGACATTATTGAAACCTGGGTAGGCACAAAGAATTCGTATTCCCGGATTATTCCCTCTCCCCCCATATATTTTCCTTTTCCTCCAGAACCAGGCCGGAGACTGTATTTATTGATTCTTAAGGGCAGGTAGTTTTCCATGGCTTCCACGGGCGTGTTCAAGGAATTTGTCATGTGCGTATGGACACCGCTTTGTCCGGGGGCGTCTCGTCCAGCTCCCATACCCCCGCCAATAGTTTCATAATAAGCAAAGCTGCTTTTACGTCTTGAGTCAAACCCTCCAAAAGTAACATTGTTCATTGTTCCAGAGCTAGCTGCAGGGATTTTATGAGGGATTGCTTTTGACAATGCTCCCAGAAGAACATCAACGATACGCTGAGAGGTTTCAACATTACCGGCAGCAGTAGCAGCCGGGAAAACAGCATTTATAACTTTGCCTTTTGGGGCCACAATAGTCAAGGGCCGCATTAAGCCGGTATTGAAGGGGATATCTTCTGGGATTAAAGAACGGAAAACATAAAGGACAGCAGAGCAAGTAACAGCATAATTGGCATTTATCCCTCCTTCGACTTGGGAGTCGGATCTGCTGAAATCAATAGATGC
>CBFDDY010000263.1:0-3935 GCA_965603705.1 uncultured bacterium
CCAGAAACCAGATCAAACTTTTCGAAGATGATATTATTACTCAGGCTGAAGAGGTCTACAATATGTTTCTCTTCAGCTACCAGGAAGGAGAAATCGGCGGAATCGAACTGATCGAAGCCCGCCGCACCTTGATCGAAGCAAGAACATCATATGCCGATGCTCTTTTTAACTACCAGGCAGCTTTAGCTGCCCTGGAAAAATCCATCGGCCAGAGATTAGAAGGAGAAAACAAATGACAAAAAAATATATTTCTCTCATAGTAATACTTTTTTTCTTAAGCCTGGGAATCACTTGTGCCAAAAAATCCCAGGAAGCTGGGGATACAACCGCCCAGATCTCCCCGGCTGAATCTGAAAGCTCCCAGAGTTTACAAAAGCCGCTCCGTAAGGACCAGAGAAAAGGCCAGGGTCCGGTCGCAGGCGGCCGGGGCTATGGCCGGGAAGCAGGAAAAGGCTTTAATAGAACAAACGGGATTTCCCTTACAAAAGAAGAGCAAGAAGCTGTGCAGATAAAAACCGTAAAAGCGGCTTTAAAGCCCATCAAATCTCATTTATCAGCGCTAGGAAAAGTAATCGCCCACCAGCACAGAAAAGCCATTGTCAGCTATCCTTTTTCAGCCCGGATATCACAGATCCACATTCGGGTAGGAGACTGGGTTAAAAAAGGCCAGAAACTTGTGACCCTGCAGAGTGAAGAGGTCGGCTCAGCTAAATCTGAATTCTATAAAGCCCAGACAGATTACGATCTAGCAAACATCAACTGCGACCGAGCAAAACTCCTCTTTGACCGGGGAGCAGGAGCTGAGAAAGACTATCTGGCCTGCTCAGCTAACCTGAAGGTGGCTGAAAGCAGCCTTAATGCAGCTGAGAAAAAACTGCATGTCCTGGGGTTTTCCGAAGAACAGGTAACAGCAATCGCTGAATCTCATCAAATCAATCCAATTATTAGCCTTTTCGCGCCCTTGGAGGGCAAGATCATTAATAACAATGCTATTATAGGCGAAATGGTGGACCAAGAAACAGAAATCTTAGTCATCATGGACCCCAGAATTCTCTGGATCGATGCTGACATTTACGAAAAAGATATAGCCAAAATCAAGAAAGGACAAAATGTAGAAGTCATTGTCCCCGCCTATCCCAGAGAAATATTTACAGGGAAGATAAGCTACATCAGCGACGTATTGAATGAAGAAACCCATAGTATTACAGTCCGTACTGAAGTCGAAAATAAAGAGATGAAGCTTAAGCCGGGAATGTTTGCTGACATAAAATTTTTTCTCAATCACCAGCTCAAAGCACTTGTGATCCCCCAGGAAGCAACCCTGGATGACAAAGGCGACACAATCGTTTTTATCAAGCGGGGAGAGCAGTATTTTCTCCAGGTCATCCAAACGGGTGCAAAAGAAAACGGATTTATTGAAATCCTGCATGGACTCTCAGAAGGCGACGAGATTGTCTATGCCGGAAGTTTTCAGCTCAAATCAAAACTCTATGAAGAGATCTTAAAGAAAGGGCACGTTCATTAATCCCCCGAGGAGAGAACAATATGATAGATAAATTAATAGATTTTGCCCTAAAACATCGTTTACTTACCATCCTGCTGATCGCGCTTGTTTCCATCTGGGGAGTCATAGCTTATATAGGTATGCCCAAGGATATCTATCCTGACCTCAATGCTCCTCTTGTCAATATCATTACAGAAAATGAAGGCATGGCAGCTGAGGATGTGGAAAGGCTTATTACTTTTCCCCTTGAAAGTCTGCTTAACGGTGCTCCCAATGTAATCCGGGTTCGGTCGGAATCAGCTACGGGCGACTCAGTTGTCACAGTGGAATTCGATTGGGGTATGGATATCTATCTTGCCCGCCAAATTGTCTCCAGTAAACTGGAACTTATCAGCGGACGTCTCCCCCTCGGTACCACCCCCCCAATGTTAGGCCCGGTTTCATCCCGCATGGGAGAGATCTTCGAGTTTGCCGTAATAGGAGAAGAAACTGATCCTATGGAACTTCGCTCAATCGCAGATTGGACCATCCGCTACCGGCTGCAGGGAGTATCAGGCGTTTCTTTTGTCATAAATCTGGGCGGTTTTATCAAACAGTTCCAGGTATTTCTTAAGCCTGATATGCTTAAGCACTATGATATCACCATAAATGAGATCAAAGAGGCTATCGAAAAAAGCAACCGTAATTTTTCAGGCGGAATTCTCTTGAAAGGCTCCCAGGAATCCCTCATCAAAGGAATCGGCCGGATCGAGACCCTGGAGCATATAAAAAATACGGTTATCACCTCTCGAAATAATGTCCCCGTCTCTGTAAAAGATATTGCTGAAGTAAAAGTTGGTGCAAAATTCCGCCGGGAATCCGGAAGTCATAATGGAAAAGAATCTGTATATGTTACAGTAGAAAAGCAATACGGCGGCGACACTTTGACCGCTATCGGCAATATTAAAAATGCTCTAGCAAATATAGCCAAAGACCTGCCGGAAAAAATCAAGATCAAACCTTTTTACGATCAATCTGTGCTTATTACAAAATCCATAAGCCATGTTGAGATCACTATGCTGGAAGGAGCCATCCTTATTATCTTAGTCATGCTGTTTTTCATGTGGAACCTGCGAAGTTCTTTTATCGCCTCTTTGACCATCCCCTTTTCCATCCTTATTGCCCTGGTGCTTATGGATCTTTTTGGAATAAAACTAACGGTCATGTCCATAGGAGGCCTTGCCATCGGCATAGGAAAGGTGGCTAATGGATCCATCATCATGGTCGAGAATATCTACCGGGTACTGCGCGAAAAAAAAGGCCAGGCTTCAACTATGGCCTTGACCTCAGAAGCGGCTCATGATGTGGGGAAACATCTTTTTTCAGCCAATATTATAATCATCTTGGTTTTCCTCCCTCTTCTAACCATGGGAGGAATCGAAGGCGCTATGTTCCGCCCCACAGCCTTTGCCGTAGCTGCAGCACTTTTGGGCTCTCTCCTGATAAACCTCACTTTAAAACCAATCCTTGCTACATTTTTTCTGACAGAAAAATACATCAAAGAAAGAAAAAACCCCATCGATGATTTTATTCACGCTAAATACCAGGTTATTCTTAAAGGCGCTTTAAAACACAAAAAGGCTATTTTAATTGTTTTTGTCTGCCTTATTATCGGAGCAGGGATTTCATACACCTTTTTAGGGCACGAATTTGTCCCTCCCCTTGATGAAGGGGCTATTATGGCCTCTACCGTAATGCTGCCTGAGACTTCTCTGGAAGAATCTGTGCAGATGGGAAGGCGGATTGAAAAGATATTCCTCTCCTTCCCTGAAGTTATCTCAGTGTCCCGTACAACCGGGACTGCCGAGGCATCTGAGCACGTACATCCTGTAAACCACAGCCATTATAATATTGAGCTTTTACCCAGGGAGAAACGAAAGCGCGGATTTGACAAAATTACCCAGGCCATGCGCCAAGAACTGGACAAAATACCGGGTTTAGCCTATATCTTTGAACAGCCCATAGCCAATAAACTGGCAGAAATGCTGACCGGAGTAGAAGGAGAACTCTCCATCAAACTTTTCGGCCAGGACCTACCTACCCTAAACGACAAGATCGAAGAGATCCGCAATGCTCTGGCCAACATCAAAGGTGTAGCGGACTTACAGATAGAGCAAACCACTGGAATCCCCCAGCTTATCATCAAGCTTAACCGGGGCAAACTAGCCCGTTTCGGCATACCGGTTGGAGAAGTAGCTGATATCATCGAAACAGCTCTCAACGGTCTGGAAGTTACCGATGTCTACGAAAAAGACAGAATCACATCCGTGCTCATCCGCCTTTCTGAAAAATACCGCCAGGATGAAGAAGCGATTAAAAACCTGCTGATAGAAACTCCCAGTGGGGAAAGAATCCCCCTGACGCAGCTGGCTGAAATAAGTAAAAGCGAAGG
>CBFDDY010000264.1:0-3932 GCA_965603705.1 uncultured bacterium
TGAACATATTCTCATCCAGATTGCTGTGACCGAATTTAAGGTGGGTGGCATCAGTATAATATCCTCCACTATCCTTATCAACAGCCAGCCATTTAACATCCAGGCTGACCCATTCACCTACATAGACTTCCGGCCACATATGATAAGCAAACAGACCTCCTCCATACATAATACCTACAGCAGCTCTGGCAGGAATACCCACAGCCCGGCATAAGGAGATAAAAAGCACCGTATATTCACTGCAGTCCCCTTTCCGGTTATTGAATATTTCTTTTGCTGAGGCAAACCCTACATCATAATTTGGCGTCATATTTTTATCGACCCATTCCGCTATTTTTTTGGCAGCCCGCCAGGAGTTTCGCTCAGTCCCGATGATATTATTTGCAGCTTCAACAATCTCCGGAGCGTCCGCCTGACAAAAAACCGTTGGTTTCAAGGCCGCCTGCAGCTCTTCACTTATTACCGGAAAAATACAGGCTTCTTTTTCATTAAATATCCTTGAATATGTTCTGACCAGAAAAGAATCCCCCTCCACTTTTATAAGCTTCTGGATTCCATCACCCCAGGGGAATCCTTTTATTCTCTCTGCTGAAATCCCGCTTAGCTTGAACTTCATTGTCTTAACTTTTTGAGGATTATCAAATAACACATTGGATTTAATAATTGATGAAAACGCAATATCAAAATTTTTCTCAGAAGGCTCTTTTGCCTTCTCTTGTGACATACGAATGGAAACTGTATTAAAAAAGCCGGACCGGGTTATTGACTTATATATATCTCCCTCTTCATTGATCCACTCCTCAACCTCAATCGGTATTATTGACTTAAGCTCTGACTTTAAATGCCACAATTTCATCCTTTCTCCCAAGATTAGAATCTCCTCCTCGCCCAATATTTCAACCCGACAGTCTGAAAAAGAATAAGCTATAGGGTCAAGAATTTTATAATTAAGGATATTTCCCGGTTTAAAATCCCCACCTCGTATAATGTTCTCCAGCGGCAACTCAAGATAAAACTCTTTATCATAAAGCAATTCTTTTACAACTTCTCCGGCAAGTTTAAAAATAACTCTCTCCGGAGTAATTTCAGCTTTAATAACAGTTTCTATTTCCGACATCCTGGTCTTTAATAAAACTTCCAGCGGTTTTTTTTCGAGGTCATACAAAGACTCCTGGAGGCTTATAATCTCTACCTGGTTGCCCCCAAAGCGGGAAACCTTCATTCTGGACTGGTTAAAAGCATTGATCAGCTCTTTTCCTTCTTTTTTTATTATTGTCTCTTGGCTATGACTGTACCCGACCTTGATCCCATTCATATAAATTCCCATCCAGGATTCATTAGTATTTTCTATTTGAATTCCTGAACCTGCCTGTATTGACAATAAAAAAATAGAAATAATTATCAATATTCTTGTTTTTTTCATGATTAACTCCAGAAAATTAAGTCCGTAATCCAAAATCTTTCTATCCTGAACTATAGAGAAATATTGTAATCCTTAATCTTTTTATCCAAAGTGGGGCGACTGATCTGCAAGATTTGGCTTGCCTGAGTCTTTGAGCCTTTTACAGATTTTAATACATGCTGAATATATTGACTTTCCACCTCTTTTATAGGGATAAGTTTCTGCGGAAACAGTTTTTTTTCTCCGCTTTCAAGCGGCAGATTTTCCTTTAAAACAACATCACCCTTAGCCAGGATAACCGCCCGTGTCAATGCATTTTCCAGCTCTCTTACATTGCCTTTCCAGGGAAAATTCATGAGATCCCTCATAACCTGAGGCGGCACTTTTCGTACATTCTTGCGGAGCTCCCGATTGATCTTTTCAAGCAGATAAGCTAGAAGCTCAGGAATATCCTCCTTTCTTTCACGTAAAGGAGGCAAGTTTATCTCCACAACTTTCAAACGGTAATACAAGTCCTCCCTGAACTGTTCTTTTTTGATCAAAGCTTTAAGGTCCTGGTTTGTCGCAGCAATAATCCGGGCCTCTGTTTTCAACACTTTTTCACCACCAACCTTCATGAAATCCCGGGATTCAATCACCCGTAGCATCTTTGACTGCAGATTGGGAGAGACATCACCTACTTCATCCAGAAATAGAGTGCCTTTTCCAGCTATCTCAAACTTCCCTTTTGTCTCATATACGGCATCTGTAAAAGCGCCTTTTTCATGGCCAAAAAGCTCGCTTTCCAGTAAAGTATCGGAAATAGCGGAACAGTTTATCACAATAAACGGCTCGTTTTTAAAATGACTATTGTAATGAATTGCTTTAGCACACAACTCCTTCCCTGTACCGCTTTCCCCCTGAATAAGCACATTGGCCCTGTTATTTGCAACAGAACCTATCAACTTGAACACTTCCCGCATCTGAGGAGAGCGTCCAATGATATTATCAATGGTATATTCCTTTAATTTCTCTTCCACAAGATAGTTGAGCTTATTTTCCAACCTCCTGGCTTGAAAGGCTTTATCAATAGTCAGATCCAGTTCCATATAATCAAGCGGTTTGACCAAATATTCAAAAGCACCTGTTTTTATAGCTTCCACAGTTGTTTTCATGTCATCATAAGCGGTTATTATAATGATGTGCGCTTTCTCATTTATTTCCTTGATCTTTCTTAGGACCTCAAGTCCATTGATATCAGGAAGGCGGATATCCAGGATGACAAGATCAGGAAAATTTTCCTCATATTTCTCTAAGCCCTCCCGGCCATCCTCTGCCAGAGTAATCTCATAGTCTTCCCCAGATGAAAAATGAGCAACCAGTGTTTTTCTGATCAATGGATCGTCATCAATGATTAAAATTGTTTTCATTATTCCTCGTTACAGGGAATAAGTATTTCAAAAGAAGTCCCTACTCCCTTTTGTGATATAACCTTGATCGAACCATCATGCTGCTCGATTATTTTCAAAGCTATAGCCAAACCCAGGCCTATTCCCTGGGCTTTAGTAGTATAAAAAGGCTCAAAAACATCCTTTGTATCTTTTTCCGGGATACCCGGACCATTATCAGATATTTTAATCTTTATTTTATTCTCTTCCTCTATGGAAATCCAGGTAACGTCAATATCGATCTTCCCGCCCTTATCTATTGACTCACAGGAATTTTGAATAATATTTAAAACTACTTGCCTAATTTTATCTGCATCCACTTGTACTTCAGGAATCCCCTTTTGGTAATAAGATTCCAGTTTGACTTCCTTCAACTCTAAGAAATCAGCTATCATTTTTATCGCTCCTTCGATTATCTGCTCGATAGAAAAATATTCCAGATTCAACTCGGAGACTCTGGCAAAATTAAGAAGTTCTTTAATAAATTTTTCTATAACAGCGATTCCCTCCTGAGAGATATTAAGATAAGCTTTCTCTGCTTCACTCAGTATATTTTTTTCAAATAGTTTTTGGATATTAAGCTTTACCGAGGTTAAAGGATTTCTGATCTCATGGGCGATCCCTGTTGAAATATGACCAATCGAAGCTAACTTTTCTACCTGGACCAATTTTTTATTGGCAGCTTCCACCCTCTCTTTAAATAAGAGAAGCTTGCGACTCATTTCATTAAAACTTTTCGCCAGATTACCAATCTCATCCTGCGAGTCTATATCAATTTTAAGAGAGAAGTCTCCGCGGCTTATCTTAACAGTACCATCAACCAATTTTTTAATCGGCTCAGTTATCTTTCTGGTCAGCCAGGCTACTCCCAAAATTCCTACTAACAGCCCTGCAAGCCCTATCAGTACAAGCAGCAGCCGTGTTTTCTGTACTTCAGCCTTGATATCATCCTGTGAGAGACCAATCTTTATAGAACCCCATTTCACTGGAGATTCAGGTAAAAAAATAGGCACTTCAATCTCTACTATCCTAAATATCGGGCTATTATCCCCTTTATCAAGTTTTCTGGATTTAGAAAAAGAATCACCCTCTTTAGCAGAAGC
>CBFDDY010000265.1:0-3931 GCA_965603705.1 uncultured bacterium
GGTCTTTCCTTCCCAGTACTTTGTCAGCATACTAAGATCCAGGTACCAGTTTGGGACTTTACTCTTGCGGTTAACAATGACATCAACTGCTTTTGCAGAAAAAGTCGCGGGCGCAAGGCCGGGAGGACAGGATAAACATTTCTGGCTGCCGCTGTACAGCGCGTCAATACCCCAGGCATCTGTTGCAACTTCTATTCCGCCTAAGCTTGTAACTGTATCTACCAGGTAAAGGCAATCTTTTTCTTTTACAAGCTCTCCGATTTCCTTAACTGGATTCCTGACACCGGTTGAAGTTTCCGCATGCACTACTGCTGTGATTTTATAGGAATTGGTTTCGAGCTGCTCTTTGACGCGCTCGACTTCCACTGGTTTGCCCCATTCGAATTCCAGTGTGTCCACTTTTGCTCCCAAGCGCTCTGCTAAGTCCTGCATTCTTTTGCCGAAAACTCCGTTTATCAAGATAAGCACCGGGTCGTCTTTTTCAATAAGATTTACAAAACAAGTCTCCATTCCTGCTGAACCAGTCCCTGAGACAGGAATGGTCAGGTTGTTATTAGTCCTGAGGACTTTCTGGAGCAATACTTTGGTCTCATCCATTATTTTTATAAAATATGGATCCATATGTCCCAGGGTCTTCATGCTTAAAGCATTATAGACTGAATCAGGCACGCAAGAGGGGCCGGGGCCCATTAATAAGATTTCTTCAATATTTTTTAAAGTGTTATTTAGCATTTAAAAACTCCCATATATAATTTTAAGCCTTTAATAATACCAACTTTTAAGAGGTTTTGTAAAGGAATATATCAATGAAAACCGTTAAGTTGGTTATAATTGTCAGTTTTTACCTTTATATAAGTTACATATTAAAACAACTCTTTCTTTTCTGGTAATTTTTTGATAATATAAATTCTTAGTGTTTAACATTTGAGGAGATTGTGATGAAAGAAGTTCAAGAAAGCGGCATGTTCTCTATTGACTTATTAGATAAGATAAGAGAAAAATTCCTTTATGTTAACTGGGATCCTTATACGGGAGAACGGACCTATTTTGAAGCATCAGGAGGTTCGCTACGTCTTAAGACTGTAATGGAAACTATGGCAAGAGAAACAGCTTTGCCTGATGAATTATTCAGGTTCAATCCTGCCTCTGACCATGTAGTAAAGGCTGTGGAAAAAGGAATTGAAGATGTAAAGCTTTTTCTGGGAGCTAAATCCGGAGTTATAATGGCCGCTCACAGTGCCACCCATGCTATTTTTCGGGCCATAAATGCCGTAACTACTCATATCCCCGGGAAAAATATTGTAACCACAGAATTAGAGCATCCGGCTGTTTTAAGTCCGACTAAATATTTTGCGGAAATGCATAATATGGAATGGAGGTGTGCTAAGATTTCAAAGGAGACAAGTTCCGTTCCCCCGGAAAATATCCTTGAGCTGGTAGATAAAGACACTACGATCCTGGCCTTTCAGCACGGCTCCAACCAGACTGGAGCTATCAATGATGCTAAATACATAATTGAGGAAGCTCGTAAGATAAAACCTGACCTTTATGTGCTGGTAGATGCAGTTCAATATGCTCCCCATGGTCCGATCGATGTCGAAGATATTGGAGCTGATGCTTATGCTTTTGGCCCTTATAAGGCATACACTGTAAAAGGTATAGGATTTGCCCATCTTTCCGAGAGACTGGCTAAACTTCCTCATTGGAACCTCATTGGAAAACCAGATGATAACTGGGTCTTAGGCTCTCCGGCCCATCCTATGTATATGGCCTGGTCAGTAGTAATGGATTATCTAGGTTGGCTGGGAAGTCAGTTCACCCGATCCAATGACAAGAGGGAACAGGTCATTGCGGCAAAAGATGCCATTCACGGTCATATGAAAGCACTGTTACATCGAGCTATGAACGGCACGGATGAACTCGCAGGTCTCCGCCAACTTGATAATATAACCCCTTGTAATATGCTGCCTGAGATCGGCAACCGTCTCGGTATTTTCCTTTTTCGGGTAAATGGCATGGACTCCTCCACCGCGATCGACCATTTTAATAAAAAATACCACATTCGTTTAGGGGCTAGGATTAAAGATCCTTATTCTACTGTCCCTTTAGAAGGCATGGGCTGGCCTGATGCCGTTAGGCTTTCTTCGGCCCATTACAACACCCCGGGGGAAATAGATAAATTACTCAAAGCTGCCCGGGATATCAGGGGATGATAAGTAAACCTGTAGGGGAGATGAAAGCGCATAGAATAAGAAAAGCTGAATCACTTTATAATAAAGAAAGAAAGCATATATTTCTGGAAGTTGAAAAAAGCCGTTGGCTGGAAATTGAGTCCCTGGATGGAGTTACGTATGATTCGATCCAAAAATTTGTAGAAAATGAAAATAAAACCGGCATAAAGATAGTCGGCTTTACTGACAAGCATTTTCAATACGGAACCATAAAAGATTGGTATCATTCTGGGATTATTATGGATATAAAGAAAAAAAACGATATATAATCTTTTGACATTTTTTATGAATAATTAAGGAAACTGAAATGAAAAAGAAGAAAACTTTAATTCCTCAGATCGAGGGAGAATGGTGGACTATTGCCGGCAATCCTGATTTAGGGCATTATAATACAGAAAAACAGGAGCCCCTGGATTTTGGCATCTGGCAGGCCGCCGATCAAACCTGGCAGATGTGTTCCTGTGTCCGCAGAACTGGTTGTGGGGGGAGGGGCAGGTTGTTTTATCGCTGGCAAGCTGATTCCCTGACCGATAAAAATTGGACTCCTATGGGAATATTTATGGAGGCGGACCCTAATTTTGGAGAAAAGATCGGGGGGCTTCAAGCGCCTTATGTTATTAAACACAGAAGTGAGTATTATATGTTTTATGGTGACTGGATACATATTTGTATGGCCTGGAGCAGTGACGGAAAAACATTTGCCCGTCTTCTCAATCCTGATAATTTAAGCGGTCTATTTACAGAAGGCCATCGCGCAAGCACAAGGGACCCGATGGTTATGGCCTTTAGGAATAAGTTTTATGTGTATTATACGGGCGTACCGCAAGATGAAGGGGCAATTTACTGCAGAACTTCTTCTGATTTGCGCAATTGGAGTGATTCAGTAATTGTATCCAAGGGCGGGAGCGGCGGCAGTGGACCATCAGATGCGGAATGTGCCTTTGTCCAATATATGCCAGAGGAACATTCTTTTTACTTATTTAGAGCTAGTCCTTGCCAGGATAGTGATGATTATGAAACAATTGTATACTGTTCAAATGATCCTTTAAATTTTGGAGTTGATGATGATCGGTATAAGGTCTGCACTTTACCTATGGAGGTAGCCAGAATTATTAAACATGAGCAGCAATATTACATCGCCGCCCTTATTCCTGGTAACACAGGAATGAGAATAGCGCGATTAAAATGGGTTGAAGCTTGATGTTAGAAATAAAATATTTTTAATTATAATGGAGGAAAAATCATGGAATATCGTAATTTAGGAAGAACAGGAGTGCAAGTCTCCCCTATTTGTTTAGGAACAGATTGTTTTGCTGATCCAATACCGGAGGAACAATGTGCTAAAATATTAAACAGGGCTGTTGAAGTTGGCATCAACCTCGTTGATACCGGAGATTCATATGGGGAAGGTGAAGGAGAGAAAGTCATCGGTCGGACCCTGAAGGCGAGCGGGATGCGTCATGCGGTTATGCTTGCAACCAAGTGTGATCATGGACAGCGCCGGGTTGGATTGACGCTTGACGAATTCGTCCCTGAGATGGGGCCGAATCAGAGTGGACCCACCCGTTTGAATATCATCAGGGCGTGCGAAAGGTCATTGAAGAGATTTCAGACTGACTATATCGATCTTTACCAGATCCACCGCCAAGATCTGGAAGTGAATATTGAGGAAACCCTGGGCGCATTGACGGACTTGGTTC
>CBFDDY010000266.1:0-3916 GCA_965603705.1 uncultured bacterium
TCCATTTTTTTCTCCTCTTCTTTAAGAAAGTCTTTAAGCTCGACCCTGGGGAACAGAGGCTTAGTTCTATGTATATTTTGGCCAGGCTTATAATCCTCAAATTCAAGCTCAGCAAAGGATTGATCTGAAATAGATTTATCTTCTCCCAATAGGGCCCATATTTTATCTGCTGATTCAGGCATGACCGGATAAACAAAATAGGCGATCGTCCTAATTGCCGCTGCGGTCTGAAAGAGAATGCGGGCCAGCCGCTTCTTTTTTGATTCATCTTTAGCCAGTTTCCAGGGCTCGTTGTCTGCCAGGTATTTATTGACTAAGTTAATATATATCCATATTTCTTCCAGGGCTTTGTTTATAGCAAATTCCTCATAATAGGCGGATACTTTATCTTTGCAGGTGACAAACTCTGCTTTGAGTTTGTTATCGGGCTCGTTTTTCTCATCCATTTCTATGATCTTTCCAGAAAAATAATTGTGGATCATAGTCAGGGTGCGCTGAACTAGATTACCCAGGTCATTTGCCAAGTCAGAATTCACCCGGTGAATAAAGCCTTCATGAGAGAAATTTCCGTCCAAGCCGATAGGGATTTCCCGCAGAAGAAAATATCTGAGGGGGTCAGTACCGAAAGTATCAAGGATAAGCTGAGGGTCCAAAGCATTACCTTTGGATTTTGACATCTTTGTTTTGTCTTTAAGCCACCAACCATGACCGAATACTGTTCCGGGTAAAGATAAGCCGCCTGCCATAAGAAAGGCCGGCCAGAATACTGCATGGAAGCGGAGAATATCTTTACCAATAAGGTGGACATCCGGAGGCCAGAATTTGTTATAGAGATCAGGGTTCCAGTCATAACCGATTCCTGTTAAGTAGTTGTGTAAGGCGTCGAACCAGACATATATTGAATGATCAGGGTCGTCTGGTACGGGAATGCCCCACTTTACAGTAGTGCGAGTTATACTTAAGTCTTTAAGCCCTTGTTCCACGAAACTTCTGATTTCGTTCATGCGGCTTTTTGGCCTGATAAAATGTGGATTTTTTTTATAAAGATCGAGCAGGGGTTTCTGATAGGCAGAAAGTTTGAAAAAGTAGCATTCTTCAGATACATTTCCAGCTTGTTTCCCACAATCCGGACAGATCTTGTTACCTTCTTTTTCCAGAGGGATATCATCGGAAAGAAAGTTCTCACAGGATACACAATAATACCCTTTATAAACGCCTTTATATATGTCTCCCTTATCTTTCAATTTCTGAAATATTTTCTGCACTCCTTTCTTGTGGGAAGATTGAGTTGTACGGATAAAATAATCATAGGAGATATTTAAAGCCTTCCATAGGTTCTTAAACCTTACTACTACCTGGTCTGCGAGTTCAATCGGTTTTATTCCTTTTGCTTCTGCCCGCTTTTCGATTTTTTGGCCATGTTCGTCAGTTCCTGTGAGAAAAAATACCTTATTTCCGCTAAGTTTTTTATAGCGGCTTATGGTATCAGCGATAATAGTTGTGTAGGCATGTCCGATATGAGGTATATCATTTACATAATATATCGGAGTTGTGATATAGAATCTATTCTTAGACTTCTCTGCCACCGTACAATCCTCCTCTTATTAAGGTCATAGCTTCAGCCCGGGTTGCGTCATGGGTTCGAAAAGATCCTCTGACAGCAGAAGTCACTGTCAGACTCCTGGGTTTTTTAGCTCCCCGCATTGACATACACATATGTTCGGCCTCGATCACGACCATAACACCCAAAGGTTTTAATGTTTCATTTATCAGGTCAGCGATTTCCTTAGTGAGTCTTTCCTGGACTTGCAGCCTGCGGGTAAAAGTCTCGACTACCCGGGCTATCTTACTCAGTCCTACGATTCTACCTCCTTTTGGAATATATGCAACATGAGCTACTCCGGCAAATGGAAGTAAATGATGCTCGCACATAGAGTAGAGAGGTATGTTTTTGATCAGGACCATTTCGTCGTGTTTTTCGCCCTTAATCGGCTGGAGATATTTGGCTGGATTTTCCTTTATGCCCCCCAGAATTTCTTCAAACATAGTAGCGACCCTGGCCGGGGTTTTTTGTATGCCTGGTCTTTGGGTGTCTTCTTCTATTCCTTCCAGGATAAGCTTTACTCCTTTTTCGATCTTCTTTTTATCCACTTGATTCTCCCTGCTTTTTAGTTTTTCTTTATTTTATTATACTCGCATATGGCAAGTTCTATGATTTTTTTTACGGGCATCTGTTTTTTTTTAGCTATCTTCCGGCATAGGGAAAATTCAGGCTGGATATTCACTTCTTTGCCCTTAAGCAGGGAAACTTTAACCTCCAATTCTTCTCCCAGAAATTTTATTTTTTTTATGCTGCGTTCAAGTATCCTGCGTTCGACCGGGAAATAACGGACTCCGATCGAGGTTGTTTCTGCAAAGACTGCCTGGACAAGAGGATTCATTTTCTCAAAAGTTGTCAGGATCGTTATTTTTGTTGCTAAGCGGTTTTTCTTCATGATAATGGGAGTAAAAAATACATCCAGAGCTCCCATTTCAAAAGCCTTCTCCAGGAAAAAAGCAAGAATTTGAGGATTAGCGTCATCAATGTTGGTCTCGATCTGGAAGAGTTTTTTTTCTGAGCTGAAATTTTTTCTTTCACCATAAAAAAGTCTCAGGATATTAGGAAAACCAGGGAAATCTCGTCCTCCAGCCCCGTAACCTATTTTTTTATAGCAAAGCTCCGGGAAAGAGAGGAACTTTCTTGCCATAGTTGAGATTATTGCTGCCCCTGTTGGCGTTGTTAATTCTTCTTTTACCCTGGCAGAATAAACTGGGATACTGCTTAAGATTTCTGCTACAGCCGGGGGGGGTACAGGCAGGATCCCATGGGAAGTATTAACACTGCCTGCTCCTAGATTCAGAGGAGATGAATAAATATTGCTGATCTCCAGTTTTTCAATCAGAAAACAGGTGCCGACTATGTCTATGATCGCATCATCTGCTCCGGCTTCATGCAGATGAGTCTCTTGGAATGAATATCCGTGGACTTTGGATTCTGCTTTAAATAATGTTTTAAAAATGTTAAGGGAATTCTCTTTTACACCCTGAGAAAAAAAACTTTTTTCTATCAGAGCTTCAATATCGATCCATTTTCTCGTAAGCTTTTCTTTCCTCATGACCTCAACATCTACTTTTAAAGCGCGTAGGGACGATCTTTTAGTTTCTTTGACTGAGATTTTAACAGGAAGGCCCAGAGTGCTCATTTTTTCTTTAAATAAGGATACATCTGCTCCCAGGTCGAGCAAAGCACCAAGCATCATATCCCCGCTGATTCCGGCCGAGCCATCAACATATATATAGTTCATTTTTAATTATTCCTTTTAGATATTGCTTGTTTAAGCACTGCGTTTATTTGCGGTAAAATTTCACCGGCTTTACCCCGGAAGGAAAAATCTGCAAAGGATGAAAGGGGTGTGACATCCGGGTTGACTTCCACAACTTTTGCTCCTCTTTCTCCAGCTGCAAGAGGCAGGGAAGCTGCGGGCTGGACCTCTGCTGAAGTACCTATTACAAACATCAGATCACAGTCTGAGCTTAGGGAGAAGGCTTTTTGCAGTGTATCTGAATCAAGGGATTCCCCAAACCAGACTACATGAGGCCGTAATAGTGCCCAGCAATCAGGGCATACGAGAGGAATTGCTTTGAGAGGAGTATCGTAAATCTCTAGGATTGTCCCTTCTTTAGTACATCTTGCTTTCCAGATATTACCGTGTAGTTCCAGCACATTCCGGGAGCCGGCTTTTTGATGAAAACCGTCGATATTCTGAGTGATTATGGCAAATGAGGGGAAATGTGCTTCCCATTCTACCAAAATTTTGTGCCCTTGATTGGGCTTTTTGTCAGCTATGATCCCCCGGCGCCAGTCATACCATTCCCA
>CBFDDY010000267.1:0-3906 GCA_965603705.1 uncultured bacterium
ATTTTACTGCATCTGCTTCGTTACAGGGCACTTGCGGTGAAGTACCACAGCTTCACACCCTGTGCCTCGCATCTGCAGCAACCTCGACTCGTGAATAATCCAGGATTACTGCCAAAATGAATAAAAAGAGTTTATATACCACTCTGCTGTTGAGCATTCTTATCCTATTTCCCCGCCTCAGCCAAGGCCAGCGCGACTCGCAGGTCGAGATCTACGACCTCCGTTCCCACACCCACGCCTCATTTACCCGCATCGTTGTCGACGTTGGCAAGCTAAGAGAATACAATTTTAATAAACTTCCTTCACCCGACCGCCTCTACTTGGATATTTACCAGGCAAAATTAAATCCTATCCTGCACGGCAGGGCTGAAACAGTGGACAACAGGTATGTCAATAAAATCAGGATTGCTCAAAAAAACAAAACCACTGTAAGAGTCGTAATCGACCTTGACTTTGATAAGATCAAACACTACCGTGTCTGGCACCTGTTTGACCCTTTCCGGATTGTCATAGACATATATCCAAAAACACCTGCTTCAACCTCTTCTTCAGAAAACGTTTCTCAACCTGCAAAACCCACAAAATCCGGCTACAGCATGGCCCGTCAGCTGGGCTTGGGAATCAGAAGAATAGTCATCGATTCAGGACATGGCGGCCGTGATCCTGGCTGTATCGGCAAAAAAGGAACCTTAGAGAAAGAGATTGTACTGGATATATCAACCCGGCTCAAAAATATTTTGACCACAAAAACCGAACTTGAAGTGACTATGACCCGTGAGTCGGATATCTATATCCCGGTTGAAAACCGCCCGGTCATAGCCAATCAGAAACAAGGAGATATTTTTATTTCCATCCATGCTAATTCCAACCCCAAAAAAAATTACTCCGGAGTACGGACATATTTCTTAAACTTCAGCACCGACTCTTCGGTAATGGCTACTGCCGCCCGGGAAAACGCCACTTCTACAAAAAACATAAGCGAAATGGAAGACATCATCCAGAAGATCACCCGTAACAGTAAAATACGAGAGTCAAAGGAACTATCGCAAAAAATTCAGAAAAACCTGATGGCCTCTCTAAATAAATCATATACCGGCGTTAAAGACCTGGGAGTAAAGGGCGGACCTTTCTGGGTACTTATCGGGGGGGAAATGCCATCGATCCTGGTCGAGGTCTCCCACCTAAGCAACCAAAAAGAAGAGGCTAGACTAAAGACTTCACAATACCGCCAGAAAATAGCTCAAGGTATTTTTAACGGCATTACAGAATATATTAACTCTTTAGGAAAAGGATAACCCAATGAAAAGAAGAAATTTCTTAAAAAACATTGCTGTCGGGAGCTTGGCTCTCAATATCAAACCCAACCTTTTTGCTCAGACACCAAGCCGGCCGGATCTGGCTGTAGTCAAGGGTGAGTCTCCTTCTCTGATTACAAAAGAAGCAATCTCTGCTCTGGGAGGAATAAAGCGGTTCATCTCGAAAGGAGATAAGGTTCTGGTAAAACCTAATATAGGCTGGGATAGAAAGCCGGAACAGGCGGCCTGCACTAACCCGGAGGTGGTAAAAACTGTTGTCGAGCTGTGCCTGGAAGCCGGAGCTAAAGAAGTAAAAGTCATGGACAATCCCTGTAATCCAGCCCGCAGAACATATGTTCGCTCAGGGATAGCAAAAGCAGCTAAAGACGCAGGCGCTAAAGTCCCTTTTCCCAATGAACATAAATTAGAGAAAATCCCCCTTAATGGTGAAAAACTGAAAGAATGGGAAGTCTACCGTGATTTTATCGAAGCGGATAAATTAATAAATATGCCGATAGCCAAGCACCACAGTTTATCACGCTTGACTTTAGGAATGAAGAATTGGCTGGGCGCCCTAGGAGGGAACCGCAACGCCCTTCACCAGGAGCTCGATTACGCCATGGTCGACTTGGCTGCCTTTTTCAAGCCAGCCCTTACGGTTCTGGACGCATACCGTATCCTCCATCGAAACGGCCCCCAGGGAGGAAGGCTCTCAGACACCAAACTCTTTAAAACCGTCGTGGCTGGAGTAGATTATGTGGCAGTTGATGCTATGGGTACTACATTTTTCGACATTAAACCTGAAGAAATGCGCTTTCTGCAGCTTGCTAGTGAAAGGGGACTGGGAATAATGAACTTGGAGAAAATAAAGATTGAAAAAAGAACGCTCTAAAAAATACCGCCTGATCCAGATCCTGCGGATAATCAGCCAACTGCTCTTTTTCAGCCTCTTCTTTTATCTCTTGCTGGGTACCCGTTTCCCGGGAGGAGATTATATCGGTAAAGTAGAGGTTTTTTTTCATTTTGACCCCCTTCTTGCCCTAACTACTTCAATTGCTTCCCGTGTTTTTTTTGCCTCTTTCATTTTAGCTGCGATTACCCTGGTTCTAACCTTTATTGCCGGGCGTTTTTTCTGCGGCTGGATCTGCCCTTTGGGCTCTATCCATCAATTTTTTTCCTACCTTTTTAAAAAAGCCAAGCTGCTTAAAACAAAAATCTATAAAGACAACCATACCGCTTGGAAATATTACTTACTGGCTGTTATTCTTGCCGGTAGCCTGTTTTCCTTAGACCTGGTAGGCTGGCTGGATCCCTTTTCCCTGCTATATCGTTCATTTACAGTAAGTTTTATGCCGGGTGTAAGCCACCTCATATCAAATCTGATCGAACTGCTTTACCAAGTAAAGTTATACTCGCTTGGGGATAGCCTGGTTCAATTCTTTGAGACCCTGGACATCAATGCCACTTTTATCCAGGGATTTATTATTGGGGTGATTTTTATAGGCCTGCTCTTTTTAAACATATTCCGGGAAAGATTCTGGTGCCGCTATCTGTGCCCTCTGGGAGCATTCTTGGGATTGGCAGCGAGATGGAACATCTTAAAGCTAAAAGTGGATCCGGACAAATGCATAAACTGCGGTCTCTGCTCACGCCTATGCCAGACCCAGGCCAATCCCTATCCCAACGAAAACTGGAAAAGTTCCGAATGCGACTACTGTTTCACCTGCAGTGCCATCTGTCCTACCAATGCTATCAGTTTTCCCATAAAATCCGCTCCTGAAAAAATCAAATCCATCGATTTATCCCGACGCAAAATCATTCTAGCCTCCCTGACCGGAATTTTTGCTGTGCCTCTCTTTCGTCTATCACCCTCATCCATGCGGGCCTCAGAGAAATTAATCCGCCCCCCCGGCTCCCTTCCGGAAAAAAAGTTTCTGCAAAAATGTGTAAAATGCGGTGAATGTATGAAAGTCTGTCCCACAAATGCCCTTCAACCAGCCCTAAAGGAGGCCGGCCCGGAGGGAATCTGGACACCTATGCTGGTCCCGGAAATAGGATACTGCGAATATTACTGTTCCCTTTGTACTCAGGTTTGCCCGACCGGAGCTATCCAAGAACTGAGCATCGAGGAAAAAAACGAGCTTAAAATCGGAACAGCCTGGATAAATAAAAACAAATGCATTCCCTGGAATTTTGGAGATCCATGTATCGTTTGCGAAGAACACTGCCCTGTTTCTCCCAAGGCCATTCAGTTGATGAAAGTCGAAGTCATACAGCTGGATGGAACAGTAAAAATCCCCTTAGCTCCGGTTATTGATCTTGAGACCTGCACCGGCTGTGGAATATGCGAGAACAAATGTCCGGTAATGGACAAACCTGCTATTTATGTGACCAGTGTGGGAGAAAGCCGTTCAGAGCAGAACCAGCTGCTGCTGGATGTTATTTCCAAAAAAAATATATACTAAATCCTGGACTATTCACGAATCCACTACGCACTGGCATGTACACAGGTAAATCCCGCAGAAAGCCATCCGGAACAACGCGGGCATGGTTCCCCGAGAGAATCTCGAGGAGAGCGTTGTGAGGACAGGAAGGGATTTCCCCGCTGGGG
>CBFDDY010000268.1:0-3906 GCA_965603705.1 uncultured bacterium
CTCTCCACTAGAGAAGCCTGCTACGGTAGTTACTTTTCCATATATATTAGTTGCCTCTGGGTCTTCGAACCGGGGCACAGACTCAACAATAACAGCTTTCCTCCCCTTGATCCTTTCTTCCCCGGTGACTGTGTACTTATAATTCGGTTGGAAACGTGTACCAAACATCCCGACGGGGCCCAACATATTCGTTTGGTATCGAAATATAGTAGTTTGGAGTGATGCTTTAGCCTCTTTTTTTTCTTTCCCGTTCTCTTTTAGGAGCGTTCGGGTCTCATGAATCTTGCCTTCCTTGCGGATGCATTGATAGTCATAGACCCAAGACTTCTTGATCACTTTCACCTTCAGCCAGGTTGTGAACTCCCCAGTAATCGGGTCATAATAAGTCCGGGCCCTGGAACCGAGATCTAGTCTTGCATCGAGAGTGGGATCAAGCCACTCCTTTATCTCCTCGCAGCAGACAAAGTCTAAAACTGCCCCTTCCAGCCGATCGGCATATTCAGCTGCCTTGGCTAAAATGGCATTCAGGCCAGCAGAAGAACTGCCCTGATCATGTCTCTCGGCAAATAAAGTGCAATTGCAGTCGGGCTGGCATATCGCACTGCAAACAAACAGCTTCCTTGGAATTTCCAGGGAAAGGTTTTTTTTAAAAGCTCTGTTTTGGTGCTAAAAAGAAGTTTTTAAGCATTATCGAGTGCGGACTTTTTTTATAAGCTTCTTATAACTGTGATTTGCTCAGGAAAATGAGCAAGCTAAAATTTATCTTTAAGAGGAAGGAGTTTTATGTTTCTTTTTTTATCAATAAGATAAGCTAGCCAAACTAGAATCATCAAGCTTCTTCCCTTATTTCCCAATGATCTTTTAACTTCTGAGATTGGCCGATACTGTCCCTTAATCCCCAATTTTGCTTTAATGCCTTCCACAAATGACTGGTTTCCTACAACAAAATTTCAGCCTGCTTTTTTTTCCGTAAATTCGGCGTTTCAGGGGGCAAAACTGGCTCTTCACAATAATGAGTACCTGGAGGTATGGAGGTTGTAGATTTTGAGCATAAAATAGTTGATATCGCGATATCCATAGGCCATTCTTTTAATCACCTTGATTTGGTTATTAATTCCCTCTACTTTGGCGTTAGAGATGCGGAAGTTAAAATAGTTGAGGATACCGTCGGTGTGTCTTCGCAGCTTTCTGGCGAAGCGGGCCAGTTGAGTGATTCCTGAGCTGAGGGCTTTTTCGATCCAGTCAGAGAGGAAGCGAGCGGCTTGATATCGAGTGGGCAATGACCAGAGCCGCCGCAGATCCTCCTTGAGCACATAGGCAATCGAGATCGGGCGGTTTATAGCCAGCAGTTGTTGGAGTTTAAACTGAGCGGGGAGAGATAATTTTTCCTGCCCTTTAAGCAGCAGGTAACGGGATCCTTTAATGAACCGGCCTTGTTCTTGGCCTTCGAGTTTTTTGTATTCCTCGACTCGGATCTCATTGAGAGTGCGGGAATAATCGGCCAGGATATGAAACACATCATAGACCAGAGGCAGAAGACGGTAATGACATTTGATAGCCCGGGCATAAGGCTTCCACATATCCAATGCAATGGCTTTGGGACGAACTCCAGCACGCTTCAAGCGTTTAATAAACGGCTCCAAACTCGCCCTCCGACGCCCCTGGCCTACATACAACACTCTCCCACTTATAAGATCCACTGCCGTTGTCAGATACCGATGGCCACGCCTGACACTGACTTCATCGACTCCCAGGTACTTCAGCTCCCTCAGGTCCTTATACCTCGGCAGATTGCGCTTCAGCCGTTTGCGGTCGATCTCCTTGACTGTGGCCCAATGGAGACCTATATGCTGGGCCACATCTCTGATCGTCATCATGGAGCACAGACACATGACATATTTTTCCAGAGCATGAGTATAATGTTTCCTCCTATCTGCAATCACCAGATCCTCAAAGCGTAGCTTCCTACAGTCCACACAATAAAATCTCCTCATCTTAACCACTGCAATAACAGGCTTAGAACCAATGGGTAATGTTCTCAGCTTCCGCCAACAATAGCCCTTCTGGATGACCTTATAAGATCGGCAATGAAAACAACGCTTCTTGGCCCGTACTATGTACAGATAAAATACACCTCCTCTCAATCGAGAACGAAGATGATGATAGCCATACAACCCTAAGAGATGATAAAATGCTGATTGGGACATCTTTTGTTCCTCCTTTTTTGATATTTATTCCATTGAGGAACTTATTACGATGTCCCTTTTTTTTCAACCCAAGTACTCAAAAATGTGATGAACCGCAAAACTACTCTATTAAGGCTATATTTCTTAGAAAACATTGAAGGATCTCATTTGTTTAGAACTGGTTATACAGGACTGACCCCATTTAGCAGGGCAATACGGGGAGCGGCGCTCAAAGTGTATTAGAATGTAATTTCCGTTTTTATTAGGCTGACAAATTGGTAGGGGACGCACCGTAAAATATATATTATTTTCAATCACTTAGGTAAGAATTACAGGTCTATTTTTGCCTTAAATGCGATTTTTAGCGCCCAAAATCAATCCTAAGGGATTTCAAAATATCTATGAGACCTTAAACTCGATTTCTGGTCTCTAAAATAGCTTCTAAGGCAATAAATAGAAGGAAAAATATAGCTAACTTATTGATAAAAAATAAAAAAGCGCGGTGCGTCCCCTAATCAATCCATAATAACGAGTACTTTAATTCCTTGAAGTATTTATTCAATTTGCATAAAATTAGAGCTAGCATGAGTCAGGAAATACGTCCTCTCCTTATACTCAAAAATATTTAAATGCTCTCTGTTTTATTTTTCTTGTTTTCCTGTGCTCCCCAAAAGTCGGGATGGCAGGGTACGGTCGAGGTAGTGGAGGGTGTGACAGTTGTAAAGAATCCTAAAGAGCCGCTCTATCCTGAGCTGCAGATCATATTTGAAGAAGATCTCACCATTGGAGTCAAAGACGGAGATGAGAACTACATGTTCGGAAATCAAGTCTTCCTGAATGCGGATGAAGAAGGTCATATCTATGTTACCGATGGGGATAGAAACACAGTTAGAAAATATGCTTCCGATGGTAAATTTCTCCAGTCCATCGGCAGACCCGGACAAGGACCTGGAGAATTTCAAGATATCAGTGAGGTTAGGTTCGATATCGAGGGAAATATTTATCTGAATGATAATAAACATCAAAGACTCTCTTTTCTCAGCCGGGAAGGTAAATACATTAGAGGAATAAAATTCCCCTCTCTTTTTGAAAGAGTTGTGATAAATTCGCAGGGATTTTATATAGCGAGATATATTGAAAATTTAGAGCTGGGAAAGGGGAAAAAATGGGACTATGTATATGGTTTGTTTGATAACGAATTCAATCTCAGAGAAGAGTTTTTAAGGCTGCCGCAAGGGGCGGATATAAAATCAAAAAGCAGCGAGGATTATCTAGCTGAGATTTTTGCCGATTCACTGAGTCGTACAGCCTATGCGCCAGCCGTGAATTATGTTCTGGATGAGAATGACCGGATATATTTCGGATACCCCGACAAATATGAGATTAAAGTGTATTCATCCGATGGAAAACTCAAAAACCTGATCCAGCGTGATTTTGAGCAAGTTGAAATTATCAAAAAACATAAAGACTATTTTGTGCAAAACCAGAGTGGCCGGTTCCAAACCAAGATAGGGACGCTGGATAGTTCGCTCCGGAAGAAAGTTTTTTCGTTAATAAAATACCCCAAATACTTACCTGTATATGAGCGGTTTGCTTTAATGGAAAATGGATGGATTTTCGTGGTTGTTGAGTCTGCCAATAACGGCGGTAAGCGCACCTTAGTCGATATTTTCAGCAAGGATGTCGAATACTTGGCCCGGTTTGAGACAGATATTCCAAA
>CBFDDY010000269.1:0-3894 GCA_965603705.1 uncultured bacterium
AAAGATGATCGAATATTTTGAGGCGGTTTAAAATGGGAATAAAAACATATAATCCTACCACGTCAAGTTTACGCCATCGAACCGGATTGACATATGAGGAATTATCAGGACATAAACCTTATAAGCCTTTACTAGAACCGATAAAAAAAACCGGTGGAAGAAATACCCAGGGACGGATTTCCATGCGCCACCGTAGTGGGGGGCACAAAAGAGCTTACAGGATCATTGATTTCAAAAGGAATAAAATCGATGTGCCGGGTGAGGTAGAGACGATCGAATATGATCCCAACCGCAGTGCTTTTATTTCCTTGATAAAATACAATGACGGAGAACGAAGTTATATCATCACTCCCCATAAAATGATAATAGGGCAGACCATCATTTCTGCGGATAAACAGGTCGATATATTACCTGGGAATGCTATGCCGATCAGGTTTATCCCCCTTGGCATAGTAGTTCATAATGTAGAATTAAGAAAAGGCAAGGGAGGACAGATAGCCAAATCTGCAGGCTCAAGTGCCCAGATTTTAGCAAAAGAAGGCGATTATGCTCAGGTGAGAATGCCTTCTTCCGAAATTAGGAAAATACACCTTGGCTGTAGGGCGACTGTTGGTGAAGTGAGTAATCCTGATAACAAGAATATTTCAGGAGGTAAAGCAGGCCGGACACGCTGGAAAGGAAGAAAGCCCCACGTAAGGGGATCAGCAATGAATCCTATTGATCATCCTCACGGCGGAGGGGAAGGAAAATCCAAGGGCGGCCGGAATCCTGTGTCCCCAACAGGGCAGCCTACAAAGGGGTATCGAACAAGAAGGAATAAAACAACACAGAAGTACATTGTAAAGAGAAGGAGTAAATAATTATGAGCAGGTCGCTAAAAAAAGGTCCTTTTATTGATGCTAAACTTCTGAAAAAAATCTCAGATTTGAAATCGCAAAAGAATAAGAAAAAGGTTATTAAAACCTGGTCACGCCGTTCAATGATAATTCCGGAAATGGTTGGATTGACTATTGCTGTTCATAATGGAAAAAAATTTATTCCGGTGTTTATCTCAGAAAACATGGTGGGTCATAAATTAGGAGAATTTTCTCCAACTAGAATATTTAAGGGACATTCAACAAAGACCGCAAGAACAATCAGGATGGCGAAGTAAAATGAAAAATCCGAACATTATTTCTCATGCAGCTGTTAAACATATAAGGATCGCGCCCCGGAAGAGCAGGTTGGTAGCTGATTTAGTCAGGGAAAGATATGTGGGTGAAGCTTTGACAATTCTCAATTTTTCCAAGAAAAAAAAGGCTAGCGCTATCATTGAGAAATTATTGCGTTCAGCAGTAGCTAATGCTCAGCAAAAGAATACTGAAGTCGATGTTGATAATTTATTTATTTCGGATATTTTTGTAAACCAAGGACCACAGTGGAAGAGATTTAGAGCTGCTCCAATGGGACGGGCTGCCCCGATTTTAAAAAGAACAAGTCATATTAATATCTATTTAGAGGAAAAAAAAGGGAGATAGAAAGTGGGCCAAAAAACGCATCCTGTTGGATTTAGATTAGGATTCAATAAGCAGTGGAGTTCCCGGTGGTTTGCATCAGGGAAAGAATATAGCCGGTTGATTCATGAAGATATAAAAATGAAAAGCATCGTTAAAGAGCGCTACAAACATGCCGGCATATCAGAAATCGGTATCGAGAGGGTTGGTCCGAAGATCAGGATTATCGTGTATACAGCCCGCCCGGGAATTGTAATCGGGCGGGGAGGAAAGGAAATCGCAAGCCTGAAGAAATCATTACAAGACCTAATCCAGAAGGATGTATATATTGATATCCGGGAAATCGATAAACCCGAATTGACGGCAGTTTTGATTGCGCAGGGAATAGCCATACAGCTTGAAAAAAGGATTGCTTATAGAAGAGCTATGCGGCGCGCTGTTAATATGGCTATGAAAATGGGTGCTAAAGGAATTAAAGTAATGTGCTCAGGCAGGTTGGGAGGAGTAGAAATTGCCCGGAAGGAATGGTATCTCAGAGGACAACTTCCTTTACAGACACTGAGAGCTAACATAGACTATGGTTTTACGGAAGCTTCTACCACGTACGGAAATATAGGGATAAAAGTTTGGGTTTACAATTCAGATATGGACAAGCCGAAAATGACCTCTCAAAACATTGAGACAGAGGAGATTTAATTATGCTCATGCCGACAAAGGTTAAGCACCGCAAACAGCATCGGGGCAGGATGAAGGGAAAAGCCATTCGCGGTGGAACTCTTGTTTTTGGAGAATATGGACTTCAGGCTCTTGAGCCTTGCTGGTTAACTGCCCGTCAGATAGAATCAGGCCGTGTTGCCATAGGTAGGCGTCTAAAAAGGCAGGGTAAACTTTGGATTCGAGTTTTTCCCTGGAAACCAATAACAAAAAAGCCTACTGAAGTAAGAATGGGAAAGGGAAAAGGCGATCCAGAGTTTTGGGTTGAAGTCGTAAAACCTGGCAGGATTCTATATGAATTGGAAGGAATTGAAAAAAGCGAAGCTAAAGAAGCAATGAGGCGTGCTTCCAACAAGCTTCCTATCCGGACTAGATTTATATCCCGGGATAATAGGGAAATAAGATGAAAGCAGCAGAGATTAGAGAATTCTCTCGTGAGGAACTTGAAAATAAGGAATCCGAATTAAAAGATCAGCTTTTTAAGTTAAAGTTTCAGCATTCGCTGGGGCAGCTTGAAAATACTATGAAACTTAAACATGTTAAGAGAGATATAGCTAGAGTTAAAGCTGTTCTCGGAGAAAAAAATAGGGATGGGATCAAGAATGAGCAATAATTTAGGTGGAAAAACAACAAAAATCGGTATTATAACTGGAAAGAAGATGAAAAAAACAGTCTCAGTTTTAGTCGAGCGGCGAGTTAAGCATCCTCTCTATAAAAAGATTGTTAAGAAACAAAAGAAATTTCTTGCGCATGATGAATATGAGAAATGTAAACTTGGTGATAAGGTGAGAATTGTTGCGGCAAGGCCAATTAGTAAACAAAAAAGATGGCGGGTCCAAGAAATAATTGGCCTGTCTCCTACTGAGAATAAAAAGGATATCCAAGGAAGTTAGAATGATTCAATCAGAAACGATATTAAAGGTTGCTGACAATTCGGGTGCCCGGAAGATCCTATGTATAACTCCTTTAGGAGGGGGAGTGGGGAAAACTGCGACGATTGGAGATATAATCTCCGCTTCGGTCAAAGAGGCTGAGCCGGAAAGTAAGATTGCTAAAGGAAGTGTAGTTAAAGCTGTTGTTATTCGGGCTAAAAAAGAGGTCCAGCGCAGGGATGGATCCTTTATCCGTTTTGATGATAATGCGGCTGTAATAATAGACAATCAGAAAGAACCGGTGGGAACTCGGGTATTTGGGCCAGTTGGACGAGAGTTAAGGGGAAGAAAATTTATGAAGATAGTCTCTCTTGCTCCGGAGGTTCTATGATGAATAAGATGTTAGTTAGAAAAAATGACACTGTTATTGTTATCAGTGGAAAAGAAAAAGGGAAGACTGGAAAAGTCTTGAAAGTTTTTCCTGAGAAAAGAAAGGTCATTATAGAAAAAATAAATTTTATTAAGGAATTCATCAAACGGGATCAGGGCAAAAACGTTCAAGGCGGCATTATGGAAAAAGAAGGGCCTCTTCATGTTTCAAATGTAATGCTTTATTGTCCTGAATGTGCTCAAGGAGTAAGAGTGAAAAATATGATATTGGAGGATGGTTCCAGGGTTCGAGTCTGTAAGAAATGTGATGTTACTATCGAAAAACAATAGTAAGGAATATAGAATGAGTCGTCTAAAGGAAAATTTTAATAAGAAAATCATCCTTGAATTAAAAAAAGAGATGTCGATAAAAAACAAAATGGCTG
>CBFDDY010000270.1:0-3894 GCA_965603705.1 uncultured bacterium
TAATCCATGTCGAGTTTCTGCCAAGCGGATATGTTTGGCTGGAGTCTTCATGGGAACATCATCTCCAAAATATTCTTTACGTTTAGTCTCGATTATGCGCAGCCCGGTCGAGTCAGCAGCCACCGGGTCTTTACTTACGATCAGGCCTTTGTATTCCCAGATATATTTATCCGCATAACTGTGGGGGCCTACTGTATGGAACTGTGGATTTAGCATTACTAAAATGTTTAACTTAGTTTTGTCTTTCAAGTTAAGATCTTTCCATATAGTTGCCAGATCGGCACAGGAATCTCCGTGGTATTCATAAGCCTTAGGAACAAACATGATATAATTTTTAATACAGCTTCCCATTCCTGACCAATGATGGGTCCGGGCCGGACGCGCATTTATCAGAGCAGTGGCTTTTTTGAAAATAGGATTTTCCCTTACACCACGGTCATCGATTCCGATATTATTTTCAGCCACACCGGCATCTAAAATACGCTTTTTAATGGCATTTTCGACTTCAGAAGTTGTCGGAAGGTAACGCATAATATTGGTCTTTATTCCCACAATATCATCAGGGCTTATCAATGCCTTCCAGGCTTTTGTTACATCTTTCTCTCCCAATAAGGTTGTCACTGCTTTATCCAGCATCCTCTGGACAACTTCTGCATCAGGTTTTTTAAAGGAGATAAGAGCATTCTCATCTCTTATAAGCACCACTTTAGTTTTTTGGAGCGGCTTTTCTGCAGCAGGGATCTTCAGACTCCCTGCTACTGCTCCCATAACCGGTGTCACTGCTGCTGCTTTTAAAAAATCACGCCGGGTTAAAGTTTTCTTTTTCATATTATTCTCCCCTATTTTATTTATGAACAGCTAACATCATCTCCTTAGCATTACCTTTAGAAGGAACGTCAAAAACAATCATTAAAAGGTTTTGCTTGACTTTAACTGCTGTCCATTTAGCATCCTCAGTCTGGAGGATGCCCTCTTCTATGGCTTCCGGCATATAAACATTTAAAAAATTATTATATGCTTTGACAGCATTTTCCTTGTTAGGATAATTGACAAGAAGAAGCCAATGTTTGCCATCCTCAGTCTGATAAGTTCCCAGGACTGCATCCGTATTTTCAGCAAGATTTAGAATATTATCATCCGCTAAAAAAAAGTGGTAGTTTAATATCAGGTGATTATAAAAATAGCGGATACTGTTTTTTTCCAGGTTATCCTCCGGAAGAAGCTCTATTATACTTGGAAGTTGGCCATCTTCATTGATCAAAGAAGCAATGTTTTGCCCCAAAGCTAAAACAGCCGCCTTTGACTCATTCGTTTCCTCCTCAGCAAACAGAGAAACAAAATACCTGCCCTTCCAGAATTGAAGCAGCCCCCCACTGTAAAGCGAATCCTGCCCAATTCCTAGCTTCTCGCCTTCGAGATTGTGAGTAAAAATACCGAAAGCATTTTTAGCCTCTCCCATATCAAACAGATCGGCAATGATCTGCGGATATCCTTCTCTTATAAAATTTCGTGCCTGAAGTTTTTTATAATTATAAGCCCGGTATATCTCACCCGCCCCATCGATATAATCAAAAATCATTTCCTCAGTATAAATCTTGTCTGCTCCCTTCGATCTCCATTCATTGACATTATGTGGCATTAAGCCACTTAGGTCGATATCCTCTGCCTTCCGGTTTTTACACATCTGAGCCATACCTCCCGCAATAAGTAAAAAAATGACTCCCCATATTTTAACTTTCATTTATATCGATTCTATCAGAATTACCCAAATTACTCAAAAAATAATACCCAGCGAAGGCTTAGAAAAAATTGGGGGGACTCCCGTTCTGCCTCCAATTGACTGGAATTTTAAATTTATATAATATAAATAGTATATTGGAAAACAAAGGGACATAGAAATCAAAGGAGATTGCCTATGAAAATGTTTAAAAACACTTTTTTAAAAACACTTTTCCTGACTATTTTAGCTTTGCTCTTTACATCATGTGCTTCCGGAGAAAAAGAGACATTCAACATCAAATCAAACTACTTAAAAGCAGAACATATGATCCCAATGCGGGATGGAGTCAAGCTATACACCCAGGTCTACACACCCCGGGATAATAGCCAGGAATATCCGATCATGCTTTTTCGAACACCTTATGCCATCGGATCCTATCAGAAAAATGCCTACAGAGCCACATTAGGGCCCAACAACTCCTTTGCAAAAGAAACTTTTATTTTTGTTTACCAGGATGTAAGGGGAAAATTTAAATCCGAAGGAGATTTTACGGTTATGAAACCCTACAAGCCGGATAAAATCGAATCTCAGGATACTGATGAAAGTAGCGACACCTATGATACTATCGAATGGATATTAAAAAACATTCCGGGCCATAATGGTCGCGTTGGCCAGTGGGGCATCTCTTACCCGGCATGGCAGACAATAATGGGGATGATCGATGCCCATCCCGCCCTTAAAGCTTCCTCCCCCCAAGCATCTCCCTCTGACATGTGGCTCGGAGACGATTTTCATCACAATGGAGCATTCCGCCTCATGTACACCTTTGGGTGGCTGTCGTCAAACGCCCAAGCTCGCTCCAGTCCTTCGGAAAACCGGGACTGGAGATTCGACTATGGTACGCCTGACGGATATAAGTTCTTTTTAGACCTCGGACCTGTCTCTAATGTTGATAAAAAGTATTTCCACAAGCGTGTCCCCACCTGGAACGAATATATGGAACACGGTGATTATGATGAGTACTGGCAGGAACAAAATGTCCTCCAGAATCTGAACAAAATCAAACATCCTATCCTAAATGTCGCCGGCTGGTTTGATGCTGAAGATTTTTATGGCCCCATGAGCATCTATTACTCGATCGAAGAGAAGAATCCAAAAAACCAAAGTATACTTGTAGTAGGCCCCTGGCTTCATGGAGGGTGGGCAAGGATGGACGGCGATGCTTTAGGCAACATCCGGTTCGGCTCTAAAACCAGTGAATACTTCAGAAAAGAAGTGGAGCTGCCCTTTTTTAATTACTACTTAAAGGACAAAGGCAGCCTGGATATACCGGAAGCACATGTTTTTGAAACAGGTTCAAATCAATGGAGATCCTTTAAGCATTGGCCTCCAAAAGAAGCCGAAGATATAAATCTCTATTTTCAGGCGGAGAGAAAGCTTTCATTTTCTCCTCCTTCAAAAAATTTAGGTAAGTCAAATGATTCCTTTATCAGTGATCCGGATAATCCAGTGCCTTTTTCCCCGAGAACTCTCATAAGACAAGGGCACCTCTGGATGGTAGAAGACCAGAGATTCGCTGCAAGGCGTCCGGATGTATTGGTTTATCAGTCTGATGTTTTACAAAAAGATATAACCATAGCCGGCCCGATCATAGCCGATCTGCATATATCTACAACGGGAACCGATGCTGACTGGATCGTAAAACTGATAGATGTTTATCCGGGCGACGCTCCAGATAATAAACCAAATCCCTGCAGTGTAAAAATGGGAGATTTTCAGATGCTTCTTGCAGGAGAAGTGTTCAGGGGTAAATACAGAAACAGTTTTGAAAAACCTGAGCCGCTAGTCCCGCATGAAGTCACAAAGATCGAGTTTGACTTGCATGACAAATGCCACTCTTTTCTCAAGGGACACAGGATCATGGTACAAATCCAAAGCACTTGGTTTCCGGTAATCGACCGCAATCCCCAAAAGTTTGTGGATATCTTTCATGCAGAAGAATCAGATTTTCAAAAGGCGACCCATAAAGTCTACAGGTCAGCAGCATATGCCTCCCATCTTAAGTTAAAGATCTTAAAATAGGCGTGGGAATTCGAGGGACACTATACTTAATTCCAGACTGGAATTAAGTATAGTGTCCCTCGAATTCCACATACTTGCGTAAAAATTTAACA
>CBFDDY010000271.1:0-3890 GCA_965603705.1 uncultured bacterium
ATTAGGGTTGCATGCTTCTTGCCCTAATTTTTGGGGGAACTCCTGTTAGTACCAAGGATACAAATTTTAAGTTTTTATTTCCTTGTTGTTTAGGCTGTGCTAAAATGTTTTTTTTCAGAGCAAAGTTGAAAATATAAAAAATGGACATAAAAGACAGTGCTGCTCTACTCTCTGAACCTGAGGATATCAACAGGACTATATGGGCTATTGGAGGAGGAAAAGGAGGGACAGGAAAAAGCTTTTTTTCAGCCAATTTGGCCATTCATCTTTCCCAGTCAGGAGAAGAAGTCCTCTTAATAGATGCAGATCTTGGAGGGCCGAATCTTCATACATTTCTGGGCATAAAAGAAACTGATCTTGATTTAGGCCATTTTATTACCAATAAAGTCAAAGACCTGAAAGACATACAAATTCCCACTCCCTATAAAAGATTAAACCTGATAAAAGGCACAGAAAATGTCCTCTTTACCTCAAATTTAAATTATTTTAAAAAGCTCAAACTTATCAGGCACATCAAAGCATTTGATACCAAAAGAGTAATAATAGATATCGGAACCGGTTCGTCATATAACTGTATCGATATCTTCTTGCTTTCCAACCCGGGTATTCTTGTGATCAATCCCGAACCAACTTCCATCGAAAATGCCTATTATTTTTTAAAGTCCTGTATTATCAGGCTCCTGAAATTACATGTAGAACAGTACAAGATCCAAGATCTAATGAAAAAAGTGGCAGATCAAATTCAGGACACATCAAAATCAATTTACAGTTTTCTTAATGAAGTGATCTCCCATGACAAATTCTACGCTGACCTGCTCTACCGGGCTTTGACCAAATTCACTCCCGTTCTTGTCATAAACAAAGCTAGAGATGAAAAAGATTACCTTTTAGGCCAATCCATTGTCAATGTTGTCCAGAAATATTTAGTTATAGATTTGAATTTTTTAGGCGTTATCCCCTTTGATGAAAAAGTCCATTCCAGCCTAAAAAACTTCAAACCTTATTTTAATAATTACAATCACTCAAATGTTTCTACATCAATAAAATCTATTACCAAAAAACTTAAAAACATCCAAAATGGCACCTAAAAAAACTAAAGATATGAACTATTATGAAATTCTAAATGTAGGCCTAAGTGCCTCCCAGCAGCAAATCGATAAGGCCTACAGGATTGGAAAATTCTCTTATAGTCATGGATCTATTGCTCTGTACGGCCTGGCCGATGAAGAGGAAAGACAAGCTATGAAAGAGAAACTTGAAGAAGCATATCAAACTCTGGGTAATATTAGAAAAAGAAAAAAATATGACATATCTATCCTGAAAAAGAAAACCGGAGACTGCGAAAATGCTTATTTTAGAAACTCTACTGAAAAACTTGTTATAGAAGACGGAGAGATAAAACAAAGTCTATGGCAGCAGCTAAAAAACATATTCCATCCCCAGGAAAAATAGCCTTAATATTCCATTACTATATCATCTTCAGTATTAAATTGCTTATCTCCACCTGCCGAGGTCAGGCGGAATTTGTCACCTGACAGCCCTTCATATTTAATTTCCTTACCCCAGGCATCCAGTTTACCTGTTGTTATAGGATATGACAAGCTAACTGCATCCAAACGATCCGGAGTATGCCCGTGGCTTGCGATATAGGAATCAATAGCCCTCTGAAGAATCCCCATATTAGTTCTTGTCAACTTTGCTTTAGCCCTGCTGAATGCATCAATTTCTTGCTTGATATTTGCCTGACCCCCCGATTTGACCATAAAGATAAAATAGACAATGATAACTCCTAGAATTAAAATCGCCAGAAATCCTTTAATTTTCATTTTTGCCTTCCTAATTATACCTAAATTATACATAAAAAAAGAGATTATTACACTCTTCTATTCCGATCTTGTTAAGCTCACTGACATTAATTATTTACAGGAGTTCACTAAGAGCGGTAGCAAGAATCAGGTTAGTTGATACGAAAACACGCGAATTTTCCCCAGCGAGGAAAATCCGCTCGGATACAGTCTTCGCTCTCTTCTCCTTAAAGGAGAAGAACCATGCCCGCTCATCCTTGCTCACGGTTTTCTTAATCAATCTAACCTGATTCTTTTTACCGCTCTTTTAGCAAAAATAGGAGAACGCCTAGTAGAGTATCTGATGAATCTGAGGATATGGATACTGGTAAATCCCGCAGAAAGCCATCCGGAACAACGCGGGCATGGTTCCTCGAGAGAATCTCGAGGAGAGCGTTGTGAGGGCAGGAAGGGATTTCCCCGCTGGGGGAAATCCCTGTCTTTCGGAGGGACTTACCTGTGCCCATGCCTCCACCTCTTTAAGTTTGAAAAAAATGAGGGAACTCACATTTTCCATTTACTATTTACTATTTCCCATTAACTCAGTATTATTAATGAGATGCTTGAGTTAAAAGAGGTCACTAAAAAGTATATTACCATCCCTGCTGTCGATAAAGTCAGCTTCACAGTAAAACCTTCTGAGATCGTAGGTTATCTTGGTCCGAACGGGGCCGGAAAAACTACGACTATCAAAATGCTGGCTGGCCTGCTGGAGCCTACCGGAGGAGAGATATATTTCCAGGGGAAAAAAATAAAGAACGACCTTTATGCTTATAAAAAGAGACTTGGATATGTTCCCGAACAATCAGAGATCTACCCCCATTTAAGCGCCTATGAATATTTATTAATGGTCGGCCGGCTGCGTCAGATCCCTGAAAAAACCTTAAAATCTAAGATAAGAAAGCTGCTCGATCTTTTTAATCTATCCCTGGAAATGGATATGGCCATATCGTCTTTTTCCAAAGGCATGATCCAGAAAGTCTTAATTTCCTCTGCCCTGCTTCACGACCCAGATATCCTACTTCTGGATGAACCTCTTTCAGGCTTGGATGTAACTACATCACTGGTCATCAAAGACACCTTGGCCATGCTGGCTGATGAAGGCAAACTTATCATATATTCCTCCCACATCCTGGAGGTTGTGGAAAAAATCTGTTCCCGAGTGATCATTATTCACAAAGGCAGGATACTTGCCGATGATTCTATAGATAACTTAAGAAGCTTGATGAAACTTCCCTCCCTTGAAGAGATTTTCAGCCAGATTGTTGTTAAAGAAGATACCAAAGCAACAGCCCGGGGAATCGCGGATGCTATAAAAATTTTATCCTGAAAGAATTATGGATCGCTTCGATAAAATCCTAGCATTTTCAAAAGGCGGCTTTAAACAGTTTCTGGTTCTGACCCGGCATTTTTTCCTCCGTCTTTTTCAAAATGATGCTATTGCTTTTGAAGACCAGATGCGGGAAAGAATCATCGGCGTACTTGCTCTATTTGCCATCCTCAGCGGACATTTGTCTAATACAGTTCTATTTAAATATTCTTTAATGGAGGATAGCGGCACCTCCTGGGTTGAAAAAAGTTATATCCTTGCTTTTTTTATGGTGCTTATGGGTTTTATTGCCGTTCTGGAATGGGAGATCATTTTTCCCGACTCCCGCGACTACACAAACCTTATGCCTTTACCGATTAAAGTTCGTACCCTCTTTGCGGCAAAATTCGCAAGTCTTTTCCTCTTTGTCGGGATGTTTGCCCTGGCCATGAATGCAGTAGCAGTGTTTGCCTTCTTTTTTTATTTGCCAAAATGGAGATCTTCAAGCCTGCTATACGGATTACGATATATGCTGGTGCATCTTATCAGCTCTTTTGCCGCTACATTTTTTATGTTTTTTATTTCTTTACTCCTGGTCGCTATCCTGATGAATATTCTAGGGCATAATATCTTCAGCCGCATTTCCATCTATCTGAGGGCTGTATTAATGACGGCTTTTTTAGTTCTTTTAATATCATTTCTTACTGATTCTTTATATGCTGCCCCAAGTTTCAGCT
>CBFDDY010000272.1:0-3874 GCA_965603705.1 uncultured bacterium
ATTTCCAGCTTAACAGAGAAGGAATCATGTGTCTGAAGGCCGTCCCAATAGAGACGGGGATACCATTGATTACTGCCAAATTCAGACTTATTCTCTGAGGATTCAAATGTGTTTTTGAAGTTGAGATTAAGCTTGATTTCGGACCCTGGATCTAAAGGTTCTGGCAACAGATAATAAAGAGGAGATTCAGCAAATGACTTTTTCATAGTATTTAAAAGGGTCAGGCTTTTCTGTTCAGTTGTGATATCGATCGAAAAGCGGCCACTGATTTTCCAATCGATAGCTAAGACTTTGATCGGACGTTCTGAGTCATTCTTCAGGGTAATTGTTTCTTTCCCCTCGACTTCCCCTTTTTCGAGATCTATGCTGGCATCGATACGATAATGGCACTGAGGGGGGTCATAGGGAACCCAGAATCCTTCCTGGCTGGCATGTAAGGTCATAGCCAAGGAAGCTAATATAGTAAACAGAATAGTAATTACTCGTTTCACATCGTTCCTCCGGACAATTCAACTATTTGATTCATAAGATAACTCATTACTAATATACCTACTTTCTCACAAAAATGTTACTGTTATTCAGGAGCTCTTATCAGATGGCCTGATCCTTGCTATATGCAAATAAGTTCCTCTAAAGCTTTTAGAAAAAAGTCTGCGGTTTCAAGAGTATCGTAGTGACAGAAAGAAGCCCTGCACAGGCTGGGGCGTTTTAACACCCGGTAGACTGCCGCAGAATAATGGTTGCCGTCTGCGATCTGGATCCCGGACTCAAGCCAGAGCTGTTTTTTTACATCAGCCGCACTTATTCCTTCTATCTCAAAAGCAAAAGTCGGATCTCTCTCCTTAGTTCTTTCCAAATCGGTTATGCCAAAAAATCTGATTCTGCTGGGATCAAGGTGCTGTACTCCTTGAAGGATGCGTCTGGTAAGCAGTGCCCCATATTCTTCCACTGTCTGCATAACCTTGGAGAAACAAGTTCTTCTGTCTAAGTTAAGCTTTTCTTGAGGGTCAATAACCTCTTTTTCCAGCCACAGCAGGTAATCAAGAGCTGCTTTAAAAGCCGCCAGGGCTGCATTGTTCAGCATTCCCTGCTCAAATTTGGTGGGAGATATATCTTTTGCAGTCTCTACACGATAAGGGCTCAGTTTATCCATCCATTTCTTTTTCCCCCACCTGATTCCCAGCATCGGTCCGAATATCTTGTATCCGGAAATAGCCAGAAAATCACAGTCAATATCCTGCACATCAATGGGGCTGTGCAGAGCATGGTGGACAGCATCAACACATACTACACAATCAGGGGATTTTTCCCGGACAGCAGCTATAATTTTTTTAAGCGGAACAATTGAACCAAAAGCATTGGCAGCCATAGTAAGAGCAATGATCCCGGTATTTTCATCTACCAGGGATAATAGGTGGTCAATATCCAACCGGTATTTCTCATCTATACGTGCTCTTCTTACTTCACAACCTATTTCCCCACCGAAAATTCTTTCCCAAGGAGATACATTGGCCATGTGGTCGAGGTCAGTAACAATTAAATTCTGCTTCTTAGATATATGTTGCTGAAAAGAAAAGGCCAGATTAAAAAGGGCATTAGTGGTTGAAAGATGGAAGCTGATCTCATCGGGGGAGTCTGCATTTAAAAAATCAGCAGCTATACTCCTAACTTCCCAATGCAGGTCTTTTGTAGCGATCTCTGCCGGATATATCTCTCCCGGCATAGGATTTGATGTTCGAGCCGCATCCTCCATGGCTTTTACGGCCATGTCGACAGTTATGGTGCCGGCTCCGCAGTTTAAGTAGGTTCTTTTATTACTGAAAAGATCTTTTTCCAGCAGAGGAAACCGCTGCCGAATTTTAGAATGCGTACTTATAATCCTTTCCAAACGTTTATTTTTCTGCATGGTTTAATAATTCCTCCCTTAAATAAATTGATCATTACCTGTTAATAATAAATGTCGATACATATAATAAGTTTTGCTAGCTCAATATTTTACTCTGATTCCTATATAGATCCAATTGACCACTTCGTTATCGATGTAATCTCTATTTATAATCAATATTTTTTATGGATAATACAACCTGAATTATTCACGAATCGAGGTTGCCGCAGATACGAGGCGCAGCGGATGAAGTTGTGGTATTTCACCGCGAATCCGCTGCAACAAAGTAGATGCAGTAAGATTGGTTCGTGAATAGTTCAGGTTATAACAATGTTACCAATAATACTCCTACAACAGCTATAAGTAGGGCGATGGTTTTTTTGAGGCTTACGCCTTCCTTAAGAAATATTACTCCCAGGGCAAAAATAAAAATAGTATGCATTTGGTTTAAGGCAGAAGCTACTGATGCTTGGGTAAATTTCATCCCTCCCATCCAAGCGATATGTGATAGATAGCCTCCAAGTATAGAGGCGGGAAGCATGGTCTTCCAGTTGCGGCGAGATAATATACCGGTCAGGATGGAACGGCATTTGGGATGGGCTTTGAGAGCTGCCCCGGTGAACAGGACGCCTCCGGTAGTCCGGATCAGAGTTGCCCACATGATCGATGTTTTTCCCAGAAGAGGCTTCATTATAATAATGCTTACACCCATAGCAAACATGGATGCCATCCCGAAAGCGATTCCGGTTAGAAGAACTTTTCGGGGGATAGATAGGTTATTTTTTTCGTATGATACGGTAATTATTGCAGTAATTATTAACACCGCCCCAACGATCTGAAATATGGTCAAATTCTCAGAAAGAAATATTGTAGCCATAAAGATCACAAAAGGACTGTAACTGCAATCGACTATGGCAGTAAGACTTGCACCCAAACGATTAAGACAGGCAAAAAACAGAGTGTCTGATACTCCGATACCTATTACACCGCTTAACAAGAGCAGGCAATAGTATTTAAAAGGAACTGGAGGAAAAAGAGGCTCATTGAGAATAACAATGGTTATAATAAATAAGAAGGTGGCCAGGGTAGATTTATATAAATTAAGTCCGAGCGGATGAATGGTTTTTCCACTTATCCTGAAAAGTATGACTGCTAGGGCCCAGATAAATGCTGAGGCCAGGGAAAGCGTTTGTCCCGATAAGGGGAAATTCAGTAAAGATTCCATTAGCTCTGTAGTATAGCACAAGGCCTGCCTTTTATTGACCTAAATTTATTCATATGATATAAGCTATTAGTCTGGATTATTCACGATTCCAGGTTGCCCTAGATACAGAAAAGTCAGAACGAACAGGATTACAGGAACATCAGGAAAAACAGAAAATGGTAAATGGAAAATCGAAATAAAAATGGTAATGTGAATTGCGAAACATGAAATATTATGTTAAAAGGTTTGTATCTTAAGATTATGCGAAAAGTAGCCATTTTTAGTCTGACCTTATTAATGTTTATTCTCTTTGCTGGATGCAGAAAAGGCGAACAATCCATTGAATTTTCCAGCAAATGGAGTAATGGATTCGACCGGGTCTGGATTGGCGCGGATTTTTGGGCCAACAGGTTGCAGGATTGGCGAGTATCTGAAGGCCGTCTGGAGTGTCTTGTAAGCGCTTATGACAGATATGTCAGCCTCTTAACAAGAAATCTGGGAGACCGGCCGGGTGACCTGAATATGAGTATTAATATTGGCAGGCTTTCGTCCGAGCAGGAAGTAAATACGCATGCCTGGGCCGGTTTTCGGATTGGCGCTAAGGGCCGGTTTGATGACTATCGGGATACGGCTGTCCGAGGTAAAGGCTTGGAAGCAGGGATTACTATGAACGGAGGATTGTTTATTGGAAAATCCCTGGATGCAGTTCAAATCGTTCCGGATCCCGCCATTGAAAAACAGCTTTTTAAAGAAGTAAAGCTTCAAATCAGACTTAAACATCAAGA
>CBFDDY010000273.1:0-3874 GCA_965603705.1 uncultured bacterium
AATACTTATTTTTGGTCTGCTCGGCCAGAATATTTAAACTCTGGATCAAGGGAAGCTCAGCATCGATCAACACGGAAAGCTGGCGGCTGTAAATTGCCAGTTCTTTCGGTTTTACTGACCTTTTTTCCAGAAATGGAATATGAATTTCAATTCCCTTTTTTGAGATGTCCGAAACTTTTATCTGCTCTCTTTGCAGGATCAGGGACAATTCCTCAGATGAACGGGCCTTCCGCTCTCCTTCAACAATATCTCCATAACGATTTTTTCCCTTCCATTTAAATAAAGCCATTATATACCCCTTTCTTTTTTTCTAGTTTTAGTTGGTGAAAATGACCGGCGAGTAACCTTTAGACCTTCTTTTCTTTGGATGATATCAGTTAGCTCTTCCGGCTTGGATGTTATATTCATAGCTGTCTCATAAGTGATCGATCCGTCTAAATAGAGGCTTGCCAGTGATTGGTTGAAAGTCTGCATCCCGAACTTCTCTTGGCCCATCTGCATGGTGGAATAAATCTGGTGAATTTTATTTTCTCTTATCAAATTCCGGATAGCCGGATTCGGGATGAGCAATTCCAGGGCCAAAACTCTACCCTTGCCGTCTGCTCTCGGCAATAAGGCCTGGGTAATAACAGCTTCCAGGCTCATAGACAGCATTATCCTGACTTGAGATTGATACTGGGAAGGGAAAATATCTATAATTCTGGAAATGGTTTCCGCAGCGGAATTTGTATGCAGGGTGGAAAAAGTTAAATGTCCCGTCTCAGCCACCCGAAGGCATGCTTCCACAGTCTCCAAATCACGCATCTCTCCCACCAGGACTACATCAGGGTCCTGCCTTAAAACGGCCCGGAGCGCATTAGGATAATTAAGTGTATCAACCAGAAGTTCCCTTTGATTTATTATTGCCTTTTTAGGAGTGAAAAAATATTCAATCGGGTCTTCAATAGTGACAACATGCACTGCTCTTTCCCTATTGACATGATTTATCATACAGGCTAAGGAAGTCGACTTGCCGCATCCGGTCGGGCCCGTGACCAAAACCAATCCCCTTGGTAAAAAACAGAGCTGGGCCAGACGCTGGGGAAGGCCAAGCTGAGAAAAGCTCCACATTGTGGGCAGGAACCTGCGAAAAGTCGCTGCCACTGCCCCTTTCTGCATAAAAACATTGCCCCGGAAACGCCCCATCTCTTTCACTCCGAAAGAGAAATCAAGCTCAAGTTTCTCCTCGAACTGTTTTTTCTGCCGGTCTGTCAAGAGGCTGTAAGCCAAAGTCTTTGTCTCAGCCGGAGATAGAGGTGGATAGTCTAGGGTAACTAAAGAGCCATCAATTCTAATACGAGGAGGAATATGAGTTGTAATATGCAAGTCACTGGCATCTCTCTCAACTGCGATCTTAAGCAATTCCTGAATTGTAATAGCCATATCGTACCTCCTAGTCTTTAACCGTTTCCCGCAATACTTCCTCAACAGAAGATATGCCGGCTTTTATTTTAACCAGGCCGCTTTGACGAAGCGTAGTCATTCCCTGTTGCATAGCTTTCTTTTTAATTTCTTTAGAATGGGCTCTGGCTAAAATTAAATCCCTGATATCTTCCGTAACTTCCATTACTTCAAAAAGCCCGGTCCTTCCTTTATATCCAGTATTATTACAATCACTACAGCCATCAGGTTTATATGCTGTTACTTTCTGGGCTTCCTTCTCATTAAAACCAATATCAACCAGAGCGTCCGGGGTCAGATTATGTTTGACCCGGCATTTCTCACACAACTTCCTTATCAGCCTCTGAGCAATAATTAATACTACAGAATCAGAAATCAGAAAAGGTTCAACATCCATATTTGCCAGACGCGTTATAGTACTGGCAGAGTCATTAGTATGTACTGTTGAAAAGACAAGATGACCGGTAAGAGCTGCTTTAATAGCAATATCAACAGTTTCATGATCCCGCATCTCTCCAACCAGCATAACATCCGGGTCCTGCCGCAAAAAGCTCCGTAAAGTGCTCGAAAAACTCAGCCCTATTTCTTCCCTGATATTTATCTGATTGATTCCCTCTATATAGAACTCAACCGGGTCTTCTGCTGTCATGATATTTTTATCTATCGTATTTAAAGTAGAGATCGCAGAATAAAGAGTATTTGTCTTACCACTGCCGGTGGGGCCAGTTACCAGCACGATTCCCCACGGCCTGACAATATACTCATGCAGCAACTTAAGCGACTCTTTCTCAAAACCCAATTCCGACATATCTAATCTGAGCATTTCTTTATCCAGAATCCGCACAACTACTTTCTCGCCAAAAATTGTGGGAACACTGGAAACCCTCATATCAACTTCTTTCCGCGCTCCGCTTTCCATTTTTACTCTCATCTTGATCCTGCCATCCTGAGGCAGTCTCTTTTCAGCGATATCCATATTGGAAAGTATCTTCACGCGCGAGATAACCGGATTTTTAAATTTCATAGCCAGGCTCATCATTTCATATAGCGTTCCGTCAAGCCGGTACCTTACTCGGAATTTTTTTTCATAAGGCTCAAAGTGAATATCACTGGCGCCCTTTTTTATGGCATCAATAAAAACCGTATTAACAAGCGTAATAATAGGCGCTTCTTCAGTCGAATGGACTAATTCTTCAATGTCATAGTCTTCCTCATCTTCTTCAATAATATTGACACTGGTATCATCAGCTTGTTCGATCTCATCAACAATTTGTTTCACCCGCATAGAATCAGAGGAGCCGTAATATTTTTTTATAGCATTTGATATGCCGGTTTCAGAAGCTATGACAGGTTGAATACTTAAACCGGTCCGAAAGCGGATATCCTCGATAACATCAAGGTCGGTTGGGTCAAGCATAGCTAGAGTCAAGAAAGAACGGATACGATGAATAGGCATGATCAAATATTTGTGGGCAATTTCAACTGGGATCAAGTTTATCACATCCGGATAGACATCGAATTGATCGAGGTTTATATACGGATAGCCTAATTGGCGGCTTAAAGCCTGGGCCATGTCCTCTTCTGATATCAAGCCTAAACTGACAATCGCCGTTCCCATGGCAACATCATTCTTTTTCTGGAAATCTACGGCAGACTCCAACTGGTCAGAATTTAATAATTTTTCTCTTAAGAGCAATTCGCCTAAATTAGATCCCATCGGTATCTCTAAAAATACTTAAAATAACATTTTTTGTCAATATCATGTTTTCTATAAAGACGCTTAACTTGCCGGACTTTTCTCTAAGCGTCATCATATATTCGCAAATCAGCCGGCTTTAGTCAATCACCTGAAGGGAGGATATCTAGGATGATTAACGTGTTAATCATCTCACCCCTAGGGGTCATGCTATTCATAAAAGATGAAATTAAGGTGTGGCTTTGCTCGCTTCAGCCACATCAGAATTTCATTAGAGATAAATCTTTTATCATACCATTTCACATTTTACAATTCACATTTCACGGTTTTTCCATTTACCATTTTCTATTCTCTGCTTTATTCATTCACGGGAATACCTGATGCTTGCCTGATGCCCGCCTTTTTTAATATAATATCAACCAATTTATCATATGAAGCGGCGAATTTTTTTATGCGTTCCCGCGTCAATATTTTACCTATAAATTTTTCTTCAGCAGATAAAGTATAGATATAATTGATCACAGCCCTGGCGAAAACATCTTCAAGCAGCTCCAAGGAGTTGTATAATTCCAAAGCTTCTTTTTTCAAATCATCAATATTTGCACCCGACAGATCGATCAATTTCTTTATCTCCAAAGAAGGATAAATAAGATTCCGAGCTATAAAGGCCTGACGAATTGTCTCTTTGGCCTCTTCGATCACGGCTCTAGAATAGATAGAAGTTTGTTTAAGCGGCAC
>CBFDDY010000274.1:0-3858 GCA_965603705.1 uncultured bacterium
ACGGTTTTCTTAATCAATTGACCTGATTCTTTTTACCGCTTTTCCTTGAAAAAATTGCTTTTCGCTTAATATAATTTTTGAGAGGGGGGGTATTTTTTTGCTTTTCCAGTAATTGACATTATGATCACGCCAGAATAATATATTGATGATATTAAGGAGGGAGAAATGAGAAAAAGTCTAGCAATCACAACATATGCAGTGGCTGTCTTTTTGCTGCAGGCAGGGCTACTCGTGAATGTCATATATGCCCAAGCCGGGCCCAAAAAGGTATCAAATATTCAGAATGTGAGGATAAATAAAGGTTTTTCTGAGAATATACCAGATCCGGAGACTTTTTTCGGCCATAAACCCGGTGCCGATTTTAAATTGATAAGATGGGAAAAGATCTATGAATATTTCCGTATCCTGGGGAAATCTTCCGAGCGAATCAGGGTGCAGGAGCTGGGGAAAACGACTATGGGGAATCCCTTTATTCTGGCTGTTATCTCCTCCCCGAATAATCTGGCCCAGCTTGAGATATATAAGGAGATCGCTGCTAAACTTGCCAAGGGCAGGATATCCGAAGCAGATGCCGTTCGCCTGGCAGAAAAAGGTAAAACCATAGCCCTGGTGACATGCAGCATGCATGCCTCAGAATGTGGACCTACCCAGATGTCCCCTGAATTGGGATATGTTCTGGCTACCGACAACTCCATCCAAATACAAAAAATCTTAGATGAGGTGATATTTTTGCTGGTCCCCTGTTGGAATCCGGATGGCAACATACTTACAACCGACTGGTACCGGCGGAATGTAGGGACCGCTTATGAAACAGCGCCGATGCCCTGGCTTTATCATTACTATGCCGGTCATGATAACAACCGCGATGCCTTCATGCACAATCTGATCGAAACCAGATATGTGAACCGAATCCTCTACCATGAATGGTTTCCCCAGATCTTTATGGATATGCATCACATGGGTAATTCTGCAGCCCGCTTATTCCTCTCCCCCCTATATGATCCACGTCATCATTCATTGAACCCTCTGCTAACCCGCGAGATCGAGCTTACCGGAGCTTATATGCGGACAGTCCTGGAAGAACAGGGGAAAATTGCGGTGATGCATTATGCCCTGTGGAATCACTGGCGTATGTCGGCGATCCATACCTGCGCCTTGTGGCATAATGTGACAACCATTCTCTTTGAAGCTGCGTCCACTCCCATGGCTACTCCCATTTTTCAGAGAGAGGGGGATCTTGCCCCACCCAACCGGGGAGGACTGGGAACTCAGGGTAACACTCAAACCATTAATTACCCCAGCCCCTGGTCGGGGGGGTGGTGGCGACTCCGGGATATTGTGGAATATGCCTACTGGTCGGTTTTGGGCTTTCTGGAAACCGGAGCCAAACACAAGGATAAATACCTAATGAATATGTACCGCATGGCCAGAAACTCCATTGAAAAAGGTAACAATGAAACGCCTTATGCCTATATCATCCCCCAAGCTCAAAAAGATCCCAACACCGCGGTTAAGATGATCAATATTCTTGTTTCCGGGGGGATAGAGATCCATCGAGCCAAAGATCCCTTCAACGCTCAAAATCGTGCCTATCCGGCCGGGACTTATGTAGCTCTGGCGTCCCAGGCTTACCGGCCTTATCTCATCGATATCCTGGGTCCGCAGATCTATCCGGACCGAAGACAGTACGCCGGTGGCCCGCCCGAAAGAACTTTTGATCTGACCGGCTGGACCCTGCCTTACCAAATGGGAGTAGAAGCGGTTAAAGTGGACTCTTCCTTTGATGCCCGGCTGGAACCGGTCCAAAAGGCTTTACCCCCTGAGGGGAAAGTCTATGGAAGTGCCAAAAGCTATATCCTTGATCATAATATTCTGGAAAGCTACCGGGCCGTTAACCGGCTGTTAAAAGAGGGTGCCCGGGTCGCCTGGGCCACAAAATCCTTCCAGTCCGGTGGGAAAAGATACCCGGCCGGGGCTATCATCATCTCCGGCGCAGGAATTGAAAAAAAGGCCCGCTCCTTGGCCGCTGAGTTCGATCTTAGGATTCATGCCGGCAGTTTCCCGGGCAAGCTGCTGCCTCTCAAGCCTCTCCGTATGGGACTCTACCAACCCTGGGTCGCTAATCTGGACGAGGGCTGGACCCGCTTGATCTTTGATACATGGGAGTTTCCCTATACCACCCTTCATGATGCCGATATCCGCATTGGGCAGCTCAAACAAAAGTATGATGTTATAGTGCTTACGAATGTTGCGTCTGCGCGTATTGTCAATGGGCATAGGGAAGGAACGGTTCCTCCCCAATATGCAGGAGGGATAGGCACGCATGGTTTGGCGGCATTGTATCAGTTTGTTAGGGATGGAGGGACTCTAATTACTCTCAATTCTTCCTGTCTGCTTCCCCTTGAGCATTTTAAGGTGCCCTTGCGTAATATCTCCCGCAGTTTTCCGTCCTCTGAATTTTTCTGCCCTAGCGCAATTCTCAAGGTTGATATAGACAACACTCACCCCATAGGCTATGGCATGGAGAAAACCACAGATATCCTTTCATTCAACAGCCCGGTTTTTGAGTTTATCAAAAAAGAGAAGACTGAATCAGGCAAACAACAGGATTGGCTAAACGATGTCAAGATAGTGGCCCGTTACCCTAACAGCAATCCCTTTAGAAGCGGACGCCTTATCGGTGATCAAATATTACATAATAAGCCGGCATTGCTCGAAGTCGGCTTAGGAAAGGGGCGCATTATTCTTTTTGGATTCAGGCCTCAGAACAGGGCCCAAACCTATGGAACATTTATGCTCTTTTTTAATTCTCTTTATTACGGTCCGGCTGTTCGGGCGATATGAATCTGGGCAATATGTACAACACTGTTTGGGAATATGCAAAAGCAACTGAAATGGATTTTAAGTCTGCGCAAACATCAATTCACTTAAGGATGAACTAGACGGCTTGATCTCTGAAGCAGAAGCGAATTTCTAGGTGGTTTTTATTGCTTTGAGATTAAGGTTATAATGGGGATGATTTTTATTGTGCAGGAGAAATTAGATGCAAAATTACAGCTTGGAATCGATCCGCAAGCAGATAATCGGGAATGATTTAGTATTTGATACTCCTTTCGGAGAGCGGCATCTGCTCTACACAGATTACACTGCCTCCGGCAGAGGGCTGGAATTTATTGAAGAACAAATACTCAATATAGAAAAATCCTATGCCAACACCCATACAGAAGACGATTACTCCGGAAAATACATGACCACCCTCCTGCAGCAGGCAGAGGCAAAGATCAAGCAAGCAGTCAATGCAGGAAAAGGCGGCAAGGTCATTGCTGCCGGCTCAGGCTGTACCGGGGCTTTAAAAAAACTGCAGGAGATAATTGGGGTTTATATCCCGCCGGTTGCAAGAGAAAAGATCTATTCTTTCATGCGGGAATCAAGTAACACAGACAAGGAATGTGCGGAAAAATTAGAAAAAGACAGTCCGGTAGTTTTTATCGGGCCATATGAGCACCACACCAATGAACTTATGTGGCGGGAGGCTTTAGCTGAAGTCGTGGTCATCCCCTTTGATCCTGAGGGAAGGATAGACCTTGAAATATTAGAAAATAAACTTTCAGCCCCGGAATATAAGCAGAGACTTAAAATCGGGTCTTTTTCCGCTGGTTCCAATATCACAGGCATTCTTACCAGAGTATATGACATCGCCCGCCTCTGTCATAAGTATAATGCCCTGATCTTTTTTGATTTTGCTGCAGTAGCTCCTTATATCGAGATCAATATGAATAAAAACAAAGAAGCGTATTTTGATGCCATTTTTTTCTCTCCCCACAAATTTCTGGGGGGGCCGGGAACAAGCGGCATCCT
>CBFDDY010000275.1:0-3856 GCA_965603705.1 uncultured bacterium
GAGAGCGTTGTGAGGACAGGAGGGGATTTCCCCGCTGGGGGAAATCCCTGTCTTTTGTAGGGACTTACCTGTGTCCATGCCATGGAACTTTGTAAGTTTGAAAGAAATTTAGGGGGGGCTCCCCTCCCCTCCCATTTTACTTGACCAAAAGATTTCTCCTGTGGTATATGACCCTGTTATGAAAATAATTAAAACTATTTATACATCATTTGTTATATGGGCACTTTTATTACCCTCCTTATCAGCTGCCCCTCAGAAAGATCTTAAGCCGCTTATCCCCTATAAAACGGATACACCGCCGGTTATCGATGGCGTTTTAGACGACCAAGTATGGAATAAAGCTCCCCATGAGACCGGGTTTAAGACCTGGTATCCCGATTATGGGATCAATATGGTCGAAAATACAGTGGTATACTATGCCTATGACCGGGAAAATCTTTATTTCGCTTACCGCTGCTTTGACAGCCAACCGGACAAAATAAAATCCTCGGTAAACAGCCGGGACAATATCCAAACAGATGACTGGATTTGTATTAACCTGGATACCTTTAATGACCAGCAGTCTCTTTATGCTTTATACTGCAATCCCTTGGGCATTCAGGGAGACTCCAGATTTGAAGGCGGAAAAGAAGATTTCAGTATAGATGTTGTTTGGTATAGTGTAGGGCAAATAGATAATAAAGGCTATACTATAGAAATAAAGCTTCCTTTTAAAAGTATCCGTTTCACTCATAAAGAACCGGTTGAGATGGGGGTTATCTTCGAACGCCATATCAGCCGCCGCTCGGAATCTGGGACCTACCCTCCCCTGGACCCAGCTCAGGGGCCTAATTTTTTAACTCAGACAAGAACTCTGCTTTATCAGGACATAAAACACTACCGGCTTATTGAAATACTACCTGCTGTCACCTACAGCCGGCGAAACTCTATAGATGAAGGAAAACTGGGCTCTGCTGAGGGAGATGGAAATATCAGCCTGACCGCCAAATACAGTCTCACCTCCCGTTTGATCCTTGATGCCACTTATAATCCCGACTTCAGCCAGGTAGAAGCGGATGCCGGTCAGGTCGATTTCAACCAGCGTTTTGCCCTTTTTTACCCCGAAAAAAGACCTTTTTTCCTGGAAGGATTAGAAAAGTTCAACTTCGGGGGGAGTTATCACGGAGATCCCCTCAGTGCCATAGTGCATACCAGAACTATAGTCAATCCCTTAATGGGCTTTAAGTTAAACGGAAAAATCGGCGACAAAAATACCTTGGCCATGATCTATGCTATGGATGAACTCCCGGAAATAGACATAGAGAATCACGCCCATTTTGGAATTTTCCGCTACAAAAGGGCATTAAACAAGGATAGCTACATAGGAGGAATCTTTACAACAAGAGAACGCAGCACAGGATTCAACCGGATTGCCGGCACTGATGGACAATTAAGAATCAATCCTTCAAGCATCCTTGGCTATCATGCATTTATGTCTCAGACCAAATTAAATGAGACCTCTCCCTCAGACAAAGGGCATGCCTTGGGCCTTGATTATTTTCATCAGACAAGAAACTGGATCGTGATGCTGGGGCTTCAGGATATTGCAAAAGACTTCCATACAGAAACAGGATATCTTACCAGAAAAGACATAACCCGCTTCCGGTCCGGAATATTACGGATGTTTTATCCGGATTCAAAAATATTCAAAAGAATCGACCCAATGATCCATAGTACCCAGATAAGAGATAAATCCAGCGGCCTCTATGAGACATATAATTCTTTTGATACAAACTTTCTTTTTTTAAGAAATTCCTCAATTACTTTAGGGGGCTGCTATGCAACAGAGGTCTATCTAAAAGAAAAGTTTAAACGCAGCGCTTTTAGAATAAGAGGGAGCAGCCAGTTTACTAAACGGTTATTTTTGAGCCTATCTTATAATTATGGGAAAAAAATACGTTACATCTATAATCCCTATCAGGGAACTGGGAATGATGCTTCCTTGGCAATAAAATACTTACCCTCGGAAAAACTGCATTTAGGTCTTAGTTTAATATATTCTGATTTTTACCGCGACTCTGATTCCTTAAAAGAATATGACTATACGATTATTAGGAGTAAAAACACCTATCAGGTGAATAAATACCTCTTTTTCAGGGGAATTATCGAATATAACTCCTTCTGGAAAAGATTGATGACTGATTTTCTTGCCTCCTTTACTTACATCCCAGGGACAGTAGTCCACATCGGATATGGCTCGCTTTATGAAAAGACCGAATGGATAGACGGCGAGTATAGAAACGCTCCCCATTTTCTCGAGACTAAGAGGGGATTTTTCTTTAAGGCCTCGTACTTATGGAGATGGTAACTAGTCTGAACTATTCATAAAAATTGCCGCTGCTGTATTTAAAAAACTAAAAATCATTTTAACAGCGGCACTTTTTACCTTTCAGGCGAGCCGATCTCCCCGCATCTACTTCGTTACAGGGCATTCGCAGTGAAGTACCACAGCTTCATACCCTGTGCCTCTTATCTACGGCAACCTCGACTCGTGAATAATCCAGCTACGTCTGAACTATTCATAAAAATTGCGTGAATAATCCAGGCTAGTAATTCCGGACTATTCTGATTTTTTCTCTTTTCCTGCTTTCCCCAAAATCAAAGCAATAATAAATAACAAGGCCGCCATCGCGGCTGCAAGAGGCAGGCTCTGCTGTACAGTCGAGCCGACACTTAAGCTTCCGATAAATTTGGGGACAAATGTTCCACCCAGCAAACCGATCGCGAAAATAATACCAAAAATACTGCCGTAGAGACTAGAGTCGAATTTCGCAAAAGTAACTCCTACTATAGTTGGGAAAATAGGCGCAAAAGCCAATCCAGCTAGAACAATAGCAATAATGGCCAAAACCGGACTATTAGCTACGATCATAAGCACAATAGCTCCTAATGAAACCAGGGCCATAAGAGAAATTACTTTTGTTCCGATAGCAGTCACATTCTTGATTGTTGAGGTAAAAAACCGTCCGGCCATCATAGAAATGCCGAATAAGGTTAATACCAACCCGGCTGTCCAAGCCGCTTTCGGATTAGCACTCCCTCCATAGAGCTGTTCCATAAGCTTTCTAATCCAAGTGCCCATGGATATCTCTAACGCCATATAGCAGAATAATGCCAGCGCCGCAATTAAAACCGCACTTTTACTTAAAAGTTTAACAGCCATGGAAAATTTATACCCGGTAGAAACCATAGGATAGCTTGTGGTCAGAGCAAAGATCAGAAAGGTCAGCACAAGCACCCCGAGAATCGATAAGGAAGTAGTGTAATCTAAATTAAGATACTTGAGGAAAAAAACAATAAGAAACGGGGTAAGTACATATCCCAATCCAAAAAAAGCATTACCGAAATTACTGGCACGCGCCGGATCTTTTCCTTCAAACAGAACGATCGGAATGAGAGTATTTCCGACAGTATTTAAAGACATAGCACCGACACCCAACAAAATGCAAGCCAGCAAAGCTGCTCCAAAACTTGTTGCAAACGCCAGTAAAAACAAACTTGCGCTGGTAATAATAAATCCCAGAATTGCAACCGGTTTATAGCCGGCCTTATCCACCAAAGGACCGATTAAAAGCTGGACAATACAACTAGTAAGAAATAGCCCCATTACAAGAGTGCCGAATTGACTCTCATTAATTCCAAGCGACTCCATTAATTCGACTGAAATCGCGCCAAGAATGATAAAACAAACTGCCAAAGTAAAAACCGCCATTAAGGCCACCACCGCCGTCATCTTTTTCATTATATTCCCTCCTAATATATTTTAACCTGACCTATTCATAAAAAAATGGCGATGTTTTTATTATTATTTTCTTTT
>CBFDDY010000276.1:0-3847 GCA_965603705.1 uncultured bacterium
CGCATCTGCTTCGTTACAGGGTATTCGCGGTGAAGGACCACAGCTTCATACCCTGCGCCTTGCATCTGCAGCAATCTCGACTCGTGAATAATCCAGGCTAGGTTAATTAGGAATAATTTTATATGTTTCCTTTAAGTAAGTTTTGGAATCCCGGAGGGTGCTGTCGATTTTTATATCCGGCTCTATTCCTTTTTGCCATAATTCTTCATTTTTATTTAGTTGAAAAATGGCTGAAGTCAAGACAATTCCGCTCCCGTCTTCCATAAGGAAGAAATCCTGTTTAGCAGCTAATCCGAGTGTCCTGGTACCTATGACCTTGGCTTTTGTGTGGTTTTTTAAAACGCCCGCAACGATTTCCGCTGGCCCTATAGTTGCTGGGTTTGTCCAGATCACGAGGGGAAGGTTTTTTAGTTCAGCGATTTCTTGGCAGGAAATGAATTCTTTTTCCTCGTTATTGCTTCCAAAATAACCGACATTGTTTTTTTTCAGAAATAAATTAATAAATTTTATTGCCTCCGGAATTGTCCCTTCCCAACAGGTTCTTAAATCCAGGATCAAGATTTTTTTCTTGTCTTTTAGCCCGGGGAGTATGTTTTTTTTTAGCATTTTGACTAGGGGGGGAGAAAATGTGTGAATTTTCAGTATGCCGCTGGTTTCATCTGCCGGGGAGAAAGAAAAGGGAGCTTTATAAAGAACCTTGCATTCCAAGTTGATTGTGGTGTTTTTTTGGGCGCGGATGAGCCTTAAGTTAACTGTTTGCTTTTGCTTGTGTTTCAAGCAAAGATTCGTTTCCAGCATGCTCATGGTCAAAGTGGACCTTCCATCTATTGCACTGACTGATTCTCCCAGCTTTAGCCCTTCTAATTCAGCTGGGGAATTTTCCTTTATACCTAAAATTACAGGAAATGTGCCATAGGTTTTATAGAGTACGATCCCTGGTTCCCTGAGGTCAGAGTCATGCCGTTGTTGATACTTTGTTATAATATCTTTATTAAGATAGCTGGACAGGCTGTCTAAAGAATCTACAAGCCCTTTAAATGCTCCTTCCATTGTTTTTTCCGGGTTTGGTTTTTCGACATAATTTTCTTTTACTAGATATATAACATTGGCTAAAAGTCCGAATGGTTTGTCAGAATCGAGGCCAGGAGAAAGACCTGAGAAAATGCCTCTTTCCAGCATAAAAAACAAAGCAACAGCAACTGATAATGTTATAAGTATTATTCCTGTTCGTTTTTTAATCATCTGTCCTTAGGTTTACCGTTTTGATTTTATCATTTTCGTTTAAGCCATTGCAAGGGATTAAGGGGTTTCGTTTTGAAACGTATTTCAAAATGAAGGGTTGTGCCTTTCATAGAGCCGATATCTCCTACATAAGCAATCGGATTACCGGTTGTGACCACATCCTCCTTTTTCACCAAAGCTTCAGAGCAGTGGCCATAGAGAGAATAATATGACATTCCATGGTTGATGATTATCAAATTGCCGAATCCAGGTACGTAGTCCGAGAAACGAATAATTCCCGGATGAATAGCTTTGACAATTAAATCATCCTGAGGGGCGATTTCTATTCCTTTGCTTGTAGTAACAGTGTTGTATCTGGGGTGCCGAATATTACCGAATTTGGTGACGATTTTTCCCGAGATCGGCCATGGGAGTTGACTTTTTTTTTCATAAAGAGGGATTATTGCAAAGGGAAGATCAACCTTGTCTTCCAGAAGATTTTTTAATAGGCTCTGGAGCTGCTCGGCTCTTTCTATTTGCTCTATCATTGTTTGCTGGTAAGTTTGCTTGTTCTGGGCGATTTCTTTGATCAGGTCACGCTGGTTTTTTTCTTGCACCAGGAATTCTTGTTGTTTGTTTGCAGCTTTTTGAATTAATTGTTCAAATTCACTTTTTTTTTCTGCTAATGTTTCCCTGGAGCTGCTTAATTCTTGCTGGGCTTTAAGGTATCCGGTGATTATTTGTTCTTCATGTTGGGCCAGGAGCATAAGATTCTTGTTCTGTGACAAAAGGCTGTCAATCTTGTCAGCATGCAGGAGAAGGTCGAAATAATCGAAATTTCCGAATTTGTAGAGTGTTGCCAAGATTTTAGCAATGGAATCTTTTTTTTTATCCAATTCAGTTTGTAGTTCAGAGATTCTTTTTTGGATTCCCGAGAGTTCTGAAGAAGTTCTTTCTCTTACAGTGTTAAAATAGGAAATTTCGTTTCTTAGTAGATTTTTCTGAAGCCCGAGTTTGCTTAGACGTGAAAGAACCGAAGATTCTCGTTTTGTCTCTTTCTCGATTTTTGACTTTAAGGAACTTATCTGGGTAGCAATTTTGTTAAGGCGTTTTTCATATTCAGATGCATCTTGAGGAGTAAGGGCAGTTACCGAGTAGAAAAATAAGATCAAGAGAAGAAAAACCTTATTTTCTGGTAACATAAACAATCCCTCCGGCCAGTCCGATTATAAGCATAAATGCCACATCAATAAGAGCAAATGAAAATGCCGCTCCGGGAGCAACACCGTAGAATTCAAAAATTTCAATATAGGAACCTTCTCTAAGACCAAGCCCATTAATAGTAATGGGAATCAGCTGGATAAGCAATACAATTGGGATAAAGATAAAATAGTCGTAGAACTGGATTTGAAGATGCAGGGCTTTGCCGATAAGGAAAAAATGCATGATCACGTTTATTTGGAGAAGGAAAGCCCAAAATAGAGTTTTAGCCAGGGCAATTTTTTTATCTTTATATTGAAGTATGATGTTTTTAAAATCAAAGGTTTTAGATTTAATCTTTATCAGGAATTTTGTATCAGGAATTATTTTTATCAGTCTATCGGCAAAGGGTGTAAAAAAAATAAAGATCAGAAGTAGCCCCAGCAGTCCGAGCAAGAGAGAGATCCAGACGACTGGTATTTCCTGGGCTATGCTGATGCGGAAAATGGAAGCGACTGAAGCGAATACCAGCAGGATAATGATCCCGCTCAAACGCTCTACAAGAATTATCGCTGATGATTTCAGAAGAGTCTGTGAATAACGGCTGCCATCGCGGATGCGGCTTATGTCTCCGCCGATACGGGAAGGAAGAAAATTGTTAAAAAATGCTCCGACCAAGTAGGATTTTGCCAGAAAAACGAGGCGAGCATGATCTCCCTGGGCTTTGATAAGGATTTGCCAACGGAAGGCACTGATAAAAAGCCCTAAAACATGCAGGAGAAAGGAGGTCAGAAGCCAGAATGGGTCAGCTCCTTTTAAGACATAAAGAGTTTCTGTTACTGAAGTTTTATATGTTAACAGGATAACGATAAGGGAAAAACTAAAAATAAATTTTAGGATGAACTTTATGGTCTTTTTTTCTTTCAACATTTTTTATAACTAATTAAGTTTGTAATATTTTTATCCTGCAAGTGTTTTTATGAAAATAAGGATGAGGATAACTGTTATAGGAACAAGAAATCTTATATCAAAAACCCACAGCCCTTTGAGCCAGAAGCGGGAGTTGCCGTGAGAGATTTCTTTGAGTGCGTTTTTTACTTTCCAGGCATGGACCAGAAACAGGCTTATTAGCAGCCCCCCGACTGCAAGCATGATATTTCCGAAGATAAGGTCCATTTTTATCATATAATTAAATTTGGTAAGGAACCTCACCCCCCCGCTTGAAAGTGCTGATGGAATCCCGAGCAGAAAAGAAACGATTCCGATCATAGTTGCGGCCTTTGTCCGGCTCCACTTTCTTTCGTCGACCAGGTAAGCGGTTGGGACCTCAAGCATTGATATGGTAGAGGTCAAGGCGGCGATCAGGAGCAAAGCGAAAAAAAGTATCCCGAAGAAATAACCACCGGGCATTTTGGAGATAATGATA
>CBFDDY010000277.1:0-3836 GCA_965603705.1 uncultured bacterium
GATGATAGAGTTTCATCATATAGATATAACCTACTGTTACTTCATCATCAAATAATTCCCCGGTCATTCCATCATAAAGAGGATATTTGCCTGACTCAGGCAGATCTGCTTTTTTAAGCAGCTCTTTAATTTCTTTTTCTGAGATCCCGTCAAATACCGGTGTAGCAATCCAGAGCCCAAGTTTCTTTGCAGCCCATCCCAAATGAGTCTCTAATATCTGTCCCACATTCATTCGGGAAGGTACCCCAAGAGGATTTAGGATAATCTCTACTGGCGTGCCATCCGGAAGGCGAGGCATGTCCTCTTCTGCTACGATTCGCGCCACAATTCCTTTATTTCCATGCCTTCCAGAAACTTTATCTCCAACAGACATTTTTCTTTTCATGGCAATATAGACTTTTATAGTCTGAATCACTCCAGGAGATAACTCATCACCTTTTTTTAATAGCTCCACTTTTTCTCTATGGGTCATTTTAAGCGCTTCTATCTGACGCTTAAATTGGTTTTTAATGTCTTCAATCTTAGCATCCCTGCTTTTATCAGCCTTAAGCTTAATTATTAACAGATCTTTATCATCAATTTTGTTAAGAATTGTATTGGTCAGTTTAGTTCCTTTTTTCAAATCAATCCCGGATAGTTTCTGGCTCTTTATAACTACTTCTCCTTTTAGAACTTCTTTTATTCTCCGGTTCTTTTCATTTTCAAGGATGCTGACCCTATCATCAAGATTCCTCTTCATCTTGGCGATTTCTTCTTTTTCAATGACTTTAGCCCGCTGGCCTTTTTCAGCGCCACGCCTTGAGAAGATACGAACATTGATTATTGTCCCTTCGACCCCAGGAGAACAATAAAGCGAGGCGTCTTTGACATCCAAGGCTTTTTCTCCAAAGATAGCTTTAAGGAGTTTTTCTTCAGGTGATAATTGAGTTTCCCCTTTGGGAGCAACCTTTCCGACCAGGATATCTCCTGGCTTCACTTTAGCTCCTATTCTAACAATCCCATTATCATCCAAGTTTTTAAGAAGATTGTCAGGAACATTCGGGATATCCCTCGTGACCTCTTCAGAACCTAATTTTGTATCCCGAGCTTCGATGGATTCCTCAATTATATGAAGAGAAGTAAAAATATCCTCCTTTATAAGCTTTTCACTCACAACAATAGCATCTTCAAAATTATATCCTCTCCAAGGCATAAAAGCACAAATAACATTCCTTCCCAGAGAAAGTTCACCCATGTCAGTACAGGAGCTATCAGTGAGAATCTGGCCTTTCTGAACATAGTCTCCTTTTCTTATTAAGGGACGATGATTCAAACAAGTATTCTGGTTTGTTCTTAAAAATTTCTTCAGGAAATAAGGGTCTGTCCCTATATCATGTTTTTTTTCGCCTTTTTCTTCTTCCACGCGCACCAGAATCCTTTCCGCATCAACAAATTCAACCACTCCTGACCGCCTACAGATTTCAACATCACCCGAGCCTTTAGCTATAAGATGTTCAATACCGGTACCCACGAAGGGGGCTTCTGGTTTAAGAAGTGGAACAGCCTGTCTCTGCATATTCGATCCCATAAGAGCCCGGTTGGCATCATCATGTTCTAAGAAAGGTATTAATGATGTCGATAAAGAAACCAGCTGTTTTGGCGAAACATCCATATAGTCAATTTTTTCCCGGGGAATTAATTTAAAATCTCCAGTCTGTCGGGCACTAACAAGTTCATTTTTAAACTTGCCTTTATCATCAACAGGTGCATTAGCTTGAGCAATATTAAATTTCTCTTCCTCCCAAGCTGTTAGATAAAAACAATATGATTCGACAATAGGAAGGCTTTTCTTTTTCATTTGCTTAAGTTTATCTACTGTCTTTTCCAGTATGTGCTTTTCTATAACATCCCCCATTTTAAAGGAGCTGCTACCTGGATGGGTAATTTTGATATATTCTTTTACTTGCCCATTTTCTACTTTTTTATAGGGAGTCTCAATGAATCCGAAATCATTAACACGAGCATAACTGCTTAAAGAAGAAATCAATCCAATATTCGGGCCTTCAGGAGTCTCGATCGGGCATATCCTTCCATAATGGGAAGATTGAATATCCCTGACTTCAAAACCGGCACGCTCACGGCTAAGCCCTCCGGGCCCTAATGCACTTAACCTTCGTTTATGAGTGACTTCGGCAAGGCTATTTATCTGGTCCATAAACTGAGAAAGCTGAGAGCTTCCAAAAAATTCCTTTAAAGCAGCAATAACCGGCTTGGAATTAAGCAAGTCCTGGGGCATAGCTGAAGCCAGGTCAGTTGAAACCGTCATCTTCTCTTTAATAGTTCTCTCCATCCGTGTCAACCCGATGCGGAAGGCATTTTCAACCAACTCACCGACTGAGCGGATCCTCCGGTTCCCCAAATGATCAATATTATCCACTTCTCCATCACCTACCCGAAGATTAAGGAGGTATTTAATGACTTCTACAAAATCCATTGAAGTTAGAGTTGTCTCTTCTAACGAAGTGTCCAGGTCAAGCTTTATATTCATTTTAAGACGGCCTATCTGGGAAAAATTATATCTTTTGGAATTAAAAAACATATTTTGGAATAAATTATGAGCACTTTCCATAGTATGTGGTTCGCCTGGCCTCAACTTCTTATAAATCTCACCTAATGCCTGATTAGTATCACTGGTAGTATCTTTTTCCAGAGTATTGTGAATGATCTCTTCAACTTTATCTTTGTATGGAAAAAATATTTCAAAAGCTTTTCCGCGAGAAACTAACTGATCAAAATCCTCTTTAGATATTAGTTTATTTGCTTTAACAACATTCTCTAATGTAGCAATAGAATGGGCACCTTCAATTTCCTTCGGGCTGAGGATCACCTTTTTAATTTTACTCTCTTTTAATTTCCTTAATACTTCATGCGTTATTTTTTTTCTGGCAGAAACAATGACTTTTTTTGAACCTGGGTCTACAATATCTACTCCTGCTTTTTTCCCAATTAGATTTTCCGTAACTTCCCAAAACAGGATTCCTTTCTGTGGATAGATTTTGAATGCCTGATAGAATAACTTCAGTATTTCTTCATCGGAACCAAATCCCAAAGCCCTTAAAAAGATAGTGGCTAAGAGCTTTTTCTTTCTGTCTAACTTAACATATAAGTTATTTCTCTTATCATATTCAAATTCCACCCAAGCTCCTCTATAGGGAATGATCTTTCCGATATAGAATCCCCTTGTCTTTCCCGGGCGGAAAAAAACACCAGGCGATCTTTGCAGCTGGCTGACTATAACTCTTTCGATTCCATTAAAAATAAAAGTACCTTTTTCAGTCATTAAAGGGATATCCCCAAAATAGACCTTTTGCTCCTTAATATGCTTTAGTCTCTTCGCTTTGGTCTCAGGATCTTTCTCCCAACTGATCAATCTAACCTTTATCCTAATGGGAACAGAGTATATATATCCCTTCTGAAGGCATTCTTCAGAACTGAATTTTATTTTTAATTTGACTTTACCTCCACAATGTTCACATTTAGGGAGTTCAATTTTCTTAACTGTATTGCAATAAGGACATATCTCTTTTACTGCTAACTCATTATCTGGAGGCAAAAGAGTACTGCAGCTATTACATCGACGGCGAGAATTCTCAACACCTTTAAGGCGTCCACAGTTACATTCCCAGTTCCCTAAAGAATAGCTAATAAAATCAAGTTGAGTGGTTTCTTTAAAATCCGATACCGGAAAAATATCTTTAAAGGCTGCTTGAAGCCCAATATTTTTCCTTTCTTCAGGCAATAACTCCATTTGCAGAAATTTACTATAAAACTGCTTCTGGATAGTCAGTATGTCAGGT
>CBFDDY010000278.1:0-3835 GCA_965603705.1 uncultured bacterium
GGAAACTCCCTGCTTTTCCTTTTATATTTTACGAGAGAAGCAACATTAATATCAAAAGCTCCTCCGGTTTCCTTCTGCACCCGGGCGGCTGTTTTTAGGCACTCAAAAAGCTCGATCCCTATCTTATTTTTTTCCCCCGCTTTGAGCAGATTTAGCTGACCGACCTCACTGGAGGGATTAAAACGGTTGAAGAGATTTTCTATCCGGTCAATCTCATCAAATGCCGCCTGGGAGGCTTGTCCGGCATAAATCTCATCAGAGCCGGCTATTATGACTTCAAAAATCGTTCCCATGGCAAAATGTGAGAACCGGAAAGGAGATTTTTTACTCATTTGATATAGCCTAAAGTCTTCAATTTTTTGAGTATTTCCTTATCGACTTTTTGTAGATCCACTCTCTCTGTCTCATAAATACCCTGCCTGAAGTGATGTCTGATGAGCTGGTGGAAGTAGCCCGATGTATAGGGTCTTTTTCTCCAAAGATTTATTTTCTCAGACGGATCGCTCCCTATTTCAAAAAGCATTTCAGCTTTAGGGGATAAAATATATTTATACTGGAAATCTCTAATCGCTTTCTGTTCTCTGCGGCCGGAAAGATTTTCGAGGAAGACATAGGAGGATTTTTCATCAGGAGATAGCACATCTGGCAAAAAGCTTCTGCCTTTAAATCCATAGTCATTATCAATTCCCAAAATATCCAGAATCGTTAGCGGCACATCCACTACACTGGAGGGGTTTTGGACGAAAATATGTTTTAGATCAAATCCCTCGGGCAAAACCATAACAAATGGAATATGGGTCATTTCTGCAAAAAGAGTTGAATTGTGCCCTAATTTCCCATGCTGCATTTTGCATGCGTCGCCATGATCGGATGTAAATATAATAATTGTTTTTTCAAGTCGGCTGTTATTTTTAAAAAAATCATAAACCTCCCTGGCGATACTGTCAGCATAAAGTATATTTGCATCATACATCGCTTCAATATAATCAAGAAGATCCTGATTGGCTTTGATCTCACCTTTTTCTATCTTCTTGAAATTCTGAGGTGTGGGAGATATTAATTCAGTCTCTGAAGGATGAAAAATCCGGAATTTTTTAGGGGGGAGATAGGGAGCATGGGGAGGATATGCATGTATATAGATAAATTTTTGTTTATCCACGCCTTCGGATGAATATATGTTTTCCAGAGCTTCTGTGTATTTAATGCGGCGCTTATTAAAAAATATCTCTGTAAAGCCTCTCGTTAAGCCCCAACTTCCTGAAAACCACGCCAGTTCTGTAATCAGGGAAGTGGATATCGCATGCTTAGACAGGATTTCAGGTAGGGTAGATATTGAAGAATTTAGCTTTGTGTCATTATCTATAAGACCATGTTCATGGGAAAACCTAGATGTAAAAAGCGTTCCAGTAGAAGCCAGTGTATAGGGACTATTTGCAAAAAAGTTTTTAAATACAACACCTTGGCCCCCGATTTTACTCAGAAATGGAGTCGTCTCACGGCTGTAACCATAAAGGCTTGCATGTTCTGCATGGAATGCATCAAGAACAATATAGACAATATCAAACCGGCCTGACCGTAATTTTTTTTGAAAGGCAGAAAGCTTCTGGTTTGTTTTAGATTTTCTTACAGGTCTTGAGATATTTATTCCAGACCACACAACAAAGTCTTTTGGAGAGTATCTTTGCCTATCTCTGCTCTTTGAAAAAAAGCTCAACTTCACATATTGTTCAGAAAAATCCTTCAAACTAATTGCTTTCTTCCCCTTTTTATTAAAGATTACATGTTTTGCTTGGCTTTCTTCTGAAGATACTTCAAGGTGGGCTTCGATATTCCCGGATAATCTGGAGATATTGACCTTCAACTCTCCAGATGCCGGGACTTTTGTATAGTATAGAAAAAGACTTCCCGGCTGCTGAAATATCTTCCCCTCATTTTTTTGGAGAAGAGCCTTGTGAGGGCCTATTTTCTTTGATGCCGGGTAAATGAATTTGAAATATTTAAAAGCTGCAGGGATAGAAACTTTTTTGAGTCTTTTAGTCAATTTATATTTAAAGGTCAGTATGTTTTTTCCCCTTATTAGGTGAATATGAGGAAGGACGACCCTGTAAACAGCGAACATTGGTTCGAGTTTTATGGTTTTTAGATAACTCGAGTTCAGAAAAATTTTTATTGTTTGTTTTTCTTTACTTTCCAATTTTATGGGCCGACACTTTATTTCAAGATCAATATCATTGAGCTCAGTCGTGCAGAAACTAAGAGTACTTGTATCTGTGTGAGCCCATCGTCTTTCCTCTTTCGGGGGAGCCCACCCGGAAATAAAATGATTATTTTGGGTGGAAGCAGTGGCATCTATGTGCCTTGTAGAGAAAAATTTTTCTGCAATATCAAAATTTTTTATGATGTCTACATTTGCGGAGTTTTCATTCCGGCAGGAAAATAAGGATATTAGAATAATGAGGGAAATAAAAATATAATTTCTATTTATAATCGACATTTTTTATGAATAGTACATCTTAATAAAAACAATCCTTAATCTGTCAAAATTCCATTTCTACGAGATATCCTCCATGTTTCCGGATATTCAACACCCTATCATCTTCAAATATTAAGTATTGGCCTTTAATCCCTTTTAATTTTCCGGTAATTATATCTTCTTTATCAAACCCGACACTTTTAACTTTTTCCGGATATTGATTTACTGGATATACAATATCAGTGATCTCATCATCATCATCAAAATAAGTTTGAAACTCTTCACCCATTAAAATCCTGGCTTTTTGCTTTTCTTTTAACAGATCAATTCCGGAAGGAACTTCATTTTGAAGCATTTTTCGCCAATTGGTTTTATCGTTCAAATGATCCTTTAAAGAAACCTCAATTACCCCTGCGAGATACCGGTTGGGTGTTTTTGCCAATTTTACTGCTTTCACTGCCCCCTGATCGATCCACCTTGTGGGAATTTGACTTTTCCTGGTAACGCCAACTTTTAATCCGCTTGAAATAGCTAAATAAACATAATGATCCTGAAGACAATATTTTCGGGCCCAGGCAATATCTCTTGAAATTCCTCTGTGTGCCTGACATAACTCAGGACGCAATATACAGGGAGCGGTTTCAGGACGGATCAGAAAGCAATCATAACACCATCCCTGGGCATATGATTTTTTTATCTTTTTGCCACATCCTAAACAAAGAATCTCATTTAGATATCTCAGATTTATTTTCCGACCTATCAGTTCATTCAGAAAAATTTCACTATTTCCAACCGGTAAATAATAATCAAGTGTTTTTCCCCATTCAGTTCTCATTTTGAGAATGGAACCGATTTTATTCATAATAATAATTATCCTATCATATTAAATATTGACTGAACATACATTTTTCCCATAAAATACATCATATTAGCTCAGTGGTATATACAAAAATTGAACAAAATTAAACTCGACAAGATAAAGAAAAAACTTAAAAATGCAAGTGTTGGCATAGCTGGAATCGGTGGCCTTGGCTCCAATGCAGCTATTGCTCTTGTGCGGGCTGGGATCGGGCGGTTAGTACTAGTTGATTTTGACAAAGTCGAAGAAAGCAATCTCGACAGACAATATTATTTTTTGGATCAAATCGGCAAACAAAAGGTAGATGTTATAAAAGAAAACATAGGAAGAATCGACCCAAATGTTAAAGTTGAAACTTATGATCTTAAACTGGAAAGAGGATTAATGGCTAAACCGTTCAAAGATGTTGATGTTGTAATAGAAGCACTGGATAAGGCTGTTACAAAAACAGAATTTATTGAAGAAATATTATTAAATCTCCCTGAAAAACCTATTGTGGCTGC
>CBFDDY010000279.1:0-3820 GCA_965603705.1 uncultured bacterium
TTCTTCAGGAAATCCATAACTGCAGAGATCATCTTCCAATTGTCTTTATAACTCTGGGCAAAAGCGGCAAAAAAACCATACTTCATTATTACGGATTTTGCCCCATGCATAATCCCAATTTTACCGACATCTCCTTCTTTTCGGGGAGTAACTTTCAGATCGATTATTGCTTCATTTCTCTGGATTTTTATATCCAGCTCTTTGCCGGGATTTTTTTCAAGAGTTTCTATAAATCTATAAAGATAGGCCGGACTATTGTCTATTGCCAAGACAACATCACCTGGTTTAAGGCCGGCTTTTTCAGCCGGAGAATTTGCGGTAACCGCATTGACCTGAGTCAATATCCTGCCGAAAAAACCAGCATACCCCATATCAAACCGGGTTCTGCTCTCTGTAAGCAGGTCAACATAAGCCACTCTATCTTCTCTTTTTACCTTGATATTAATTGTTCTATCCGGTTTGGTCCCAACAGCAAGTTCAACATCACTCCAGGTGGCTGTCTTTTTATCATTAATACTTAGAATCTCATCTCCAACAACTAAATCCGCCTTCTGCGCCGGAGAACCTGGTTCGATCCATCCTATAACCGGAGCCTGGCTCTGATATTCAGGAACAGAAACTCCGACCATATTAATAAATGCCAATATCAGCAAGGCCAGGGCAATATTCATGACCGGACCCATTAATATAACCAGGAACCGCTGCCATCTTTTAACTGATTGAAAATCCCCAGGTTTAGGATCAGGATTCTGTTTGAGTCCTTCAAGGGCTTCATCTCCGGAAAATTTGACATAACCTCCCATAGGAACAAGGCTGATACGGTAATCAGTCCCGCCCATTTTATAACCGAACAGCCTTTTTCCATATCCGAAAGAAAATGTTTCTACATTGATCCCAACAAGTTTAGCCATAAAAAAGTGACCAAATTCATGGACAAAAACCAGTACTCCAAAAACAATAGCAAATGCAAGTATCGTGCCTAATATAGATACCATATTATATCCTCTGTCTGATTAGATTCCGGGCTCGTTTTCTTGTCTCCCGGTCGATTAAAAATACATCTTCCAATGTCTCGATATTTGTCCTAATGGAAGAGTTTATCGTCTCATCCACTATTTCAAAAATATCTATAAGTTTAATTTCTTTATTAAGAAATGCCTCCACTGCAACTTCATTGGCGGCATTAAGGACAACAGAAAAACACCTGTCTTTTTGCAGGGCTAAAAAGGCCAGCCTGAGAAGAGGAAATTTTTCCTGATCAGCTTCCATAAATTCCAACGCTTTTACAGCTTTAAGATCAAGTGCCGGTAAAGGAGACTCACACCTTTCCGGATAAGTCAGCGCATACTGGATAGGGATTTTCATATCAGTAATACTGAGCTGAGCAAGTACGGAACCGTCCTTCATCTCTACCAGAGAATGGACAATACTCTGCGGATGGACGATAACATCCAACTGCTGGGGTTCCAGGCTGAAAAGATTCTGAGCTTCCAGAAGCTCTAGTCCCTTATTCATCATTGTCGCCGAATCTATAGTGACTTTCTTTCCCATATTCCAGCGTGGATGTTTCAAAGCATCGTCCAGCGATTTTGATTTCATCTCCTGGCGTGACAACCGGAAAAACGGTCCCCCGGAAGCAGTTAAAATCACCTTTTTTATATCCTGCTTCCTTTCTTTAGACAGGCACTGGAATACAGCACTGTGTTCACTGTCCACGGGGATTATCTCTGCGCCATTCTTATCTGCAGCTTCCCTGAGCAGAAAACCAGCTGTTACCATAGATTCTTTATTGGCCAGAGCAACCCTTTTTCCAGCTTCCACTGCAGCCATAGTAGGCCTCAGTCCTTTTATTCCAGTTATTGCAGATACTACTATGTCATTTTTATCATAGCGAGCAGCTTCTTCAATACCCTTTGTTCCAAAAGTGATTTGAGGATATGGCTTTTCACAGTTTTGTTTGAATTTTGCCGCATCCTCTTCCCTTTCCAAAGCTATTATTTCAGGCTTAAATTTTTCTGCCTGTTTATACAATAAAGCTAAATTCCGGCCGGCTGCCAGACCTACTACTTTAAACCTTTGGGAAAGCAGGTCTATAACTTCCAAGGTGCTCCTGCCGATTGAGCCGGTTGAACCGAGAATCGTTACGTTTTCCATTTTTGTTCCGATGTTAAAGGTTTATCCTGAAGTATTTCAAGAAATAATAGAAAAAGGGAGCAGCCAGTATTAGACTGTCAATTCTGTCAAGAAAACCACCATGTCCGGGAAGCAGGTTTGAGGAATCCTTGACCCCTGCAGCCCGTTTAAAAAGAGATTCTATCGGGTCACTCATCTGGGCTACAGCATTAACCAGAAATGCAAAGATAATCCCCTGCCAGAGGGACATCTGATCGCTTAAAAAAAGCTGCTGGACCGCTGTCCCTGTTAGCATTGCCATAAACAGGCCGGCAAAACATCCTTCCCAGGTTTTCTTGGGGCTGGCTAGAGGGGCAAGTTTATGTTTTCCCCACTTCTTTCCAATAAGAAAGGCCCCTACATCTCCGCTAATAATAACGGCCAGGATAAAATAAATATAATAAGGCCCGTATTCATCTCTGAGAAGATTAAAATGATTCAGGGTAAAACTTATATAAAATACCCCAAAAAATGTCAGGGCAATGGAAGCTGGGAATTGAACTAATTTATCTATATCATTTATAGTAAAAAGATAATAAGCCCCCATAAAAAACAATCCAATAAAAACCGCAAATTGCAAAGGAAATTTTTCAAAATAGAAAGCAGCACTTATGAGTAAAGCAAAAAATATTCCTACTGTCTTAACCGGAAAGAGCTTCTTCTTCCGTGGTAGATTATAAAATTCCAGAATAGAAGCCAGGATAAAAATCTGGATAAAACAAAAAAAACCCAACCTTGGGAGGTATTGAATTCCTAAAAACACCAGCGGTAATAAAATTACAGAAGTTACTATTCTTTTCAACAGGTTCATTTCCTCTCCTCTCTTCTTTTTATCCCTATTTCGGTGTAATATCCCCGAATCTTCTCTCTCTTCTCTGATAATCAATAACTGCTTCAAAAAAATGCCGTTTGCGAAAATCAGGCCACAATTCTTTAGTTATCCAAATTTCAGAATAAGCTATTTGCCACAGAAGAAAATTTGATATTCTCAACTCTCCGCTTGTTCTTATAAGGAGATCCGGATCCGGGACATCGGGAGCATAGAGCATTTCTGAAAACTTTTTTTCATCAAGGGCATCAGGCTCAAAATCCTTTTCTTTTGTTAGTTTTTTGATTGCATCAACTATCTCAGTCCGGCCTCCATAGTTAAGTGCCATAATTATGACCATACCATCATTATCTCTGGTAAGATTCATAACCCGGCTCAATTCCTTTTGTACGGCAAACGGGAGCTCCTGGATCTGGCCAATGACCTGTAAACGTAAATTGTTTTCCAGCAATACTTTATAGTCTTTTTTCAAATAATCTTCCAGGAACTTCCAAAGGGCCGCAACCTCTAGTTTAGGCCGTTTCCAGTTTTCTTTGGAAAAAGCATAAAGCGTCAAATATTCTATCCCCACCCGGGCTGCAGTTTCGACTATCTCACGAACTGAATTTGCCCCGGCCCGGTGGCCTTCAACTCGATGTAGATCTCTCTTTTTAGCCCAACGTCCATTCCCGTCCATAATCACAGCAACATGGCAGGGAAGCTGAGCAAAATTAATCTGTTTTACCAGCTCCTCTTCTCTACTTCCCGTTTCAACAAATCCTTCCAGGTCTTTAAACATAGCACAATTATAGGAGTTAGCCTGTTAATTGTCAAAAGCAG
>CBFDDY010000280.1:0-3816 GCA_965603705.1 uncultured bacterium
TTAACCCGCATATGCGGATAATCCATTACAGAAGCCCTGTCATTAACACTGGAAGCATAATTGTGTCCCACCCCAAGAGTATGCCCTATCTCATGGGCGGAGAGCTGGCGAATACGAGCCAGGGCCATTTCCACTGCTTGGGAAGTCTCGCCGTCCCGGCCTTCATATTCGGTCACCAGCCCGGAAGCAATGAGGAAATCCTGCCTAACACGCTGTGAACCCAGGGCAACATGCCCCTTGATTATCTCACCCGTACGGGGATCAGAGACTGAACCGCCGTAAGACCATCCCCTGGCCGAGCGATGGACCCAATTAACCATATTATAGCGGACATCCATAGGATCTGCGCCTGCGGGGAGGACCTTGACCTGGAAGGCCTTCCTGTAACCTATGGCTTCAAATGCTTCATTCCACCAGCTTCCCCCTTCTACCAGAGCTGAACGTATAGGCTCGGGGGCGGAACGGTCGATATAGTATATTATCGGCTCAACAGGGTCGCTTATTTCAGCATTGGGGTCCTTCTTTTCAAGCCGGTGGCGGTTTATAAATCTTTTTCTTAAAGGCTGGTCTATGGGAGCGGCAAAATCCAAATATCCGGCTCTCCCGCCATACATAGAGCGCGGGTCCCAGACCCGAGGTTTGTAGCCTTTATCCGGGAGCTCTATAAAAGAATGGTGCTGCCTTAAGGTAATGGCCCCCGGATCAGGAGCAACCTCCCGGACATAATTGCCCGGATCAGGAGCAGTAAAAGTTAAAAGCGTTTCAAATTCAGAATTTTTCGGGAAATTTTTTATATTATCCGGATAAATCGTAGAACGGATTTGATCCAGCCGGTAATTTCCCTGCCGGGAACGCTTGAGGCTGCCAATAACATTATGAGCATCACGTAAAAGAAAGTCGGTCAGATCAATAAGTACTCGGTCTTTTTCTGCAGCTTCTACTTTAAATCCCCAAATAACCGATTTTGCAAAAGCATCTTCCACAGCTTTTCGCTCGTCCGGGTTTTCACTGAGTGCCCGGAAGGAATAATTCGGCTGCAAAAGTAATACTTTGGGGCCGATCCGTTTAAATTTGACCACCCGGCTTCCGCCCAGCTGATTGCGGTCGAGGCCGATATCATTGGAGCCGAGGCCTGCGGGCTGAGAGTTAACATATAAAAATTCAAAATCAAATTTATCAATTTCCAGCCAGATCTTTCCTGCTTCCCCATCCCAATAAAATGAAAAATAACCGGGATATTCTTTCATTCCTGACACTTTTTCCCGGATGGCCGGCACTTCAGCCTGGCCAAAAGAAGCGCCTAATAACACCACAATAATTAAAAAGAAAAACTTTCTCATAATAAACCTCCCTTACTTCTTTTTATTGACCTTCTGCATCAGATTCTTCCCTGAGGGACTCTTACGTTTTTCCACTTTAAAATAATCCGGTTTTCCTTTTACAGTCCAGGTATTATTCCTGGTGTCAACATCTGCAGTTTCCAGGAACGGGTCCAGGGTGATGTGGCGTACTTCTTTTTTCGTCACAAATACTTTTGTCACCTGGTCATTGTATCTGCGCCAGATCTCAGCCGGGATTCTTTTAACTTCTTCGGAACCGTCAGAATATTCAAACTTAACTATAACCGGCATTACCATACCACCAATATTGGAAAAAGCAACCTCATAATAATTATAACCAGCTTTAAGCAGTTCTTTTTGCTCTGCAGAGAGAGATTCAAGATATTCCTCATACTCCTTTTTATCATCATCTGTGACTTTAAGCGGGTCATATTTATCATAAAAATCAGCCAGGGATATATCTTCTTCTAAAGCGGTTTTTTCAATCTCTTTTTTATTGCGGATATTGCTTATAAACCTTTTCCTGCTGCGGTTTTCTTTCTCGTTTTTTACAGATCTAGTAAGTTCAGGGTCTCCGGTGTTTACTTTATACCACTTTACATTTTCTACAGCCAGGTCCACATGGTCGGTCCCGAAAAACCAGCCCCGCCAGAACCAGTCAAGGTCCAAACCTGTGGCATCCTCCATAGTGCGGAAAAAATCAGCCGGAGCCGGGTGCTTGAACATCCATCTGCGGGCATACTCCTTGAAGGCAAAATCAAACAATTCCCTGCCCAGGATAGTCTCCCGCAGGATATTAAGGCCTGTGGCAGTTTTAGCATAAGCATTACTCCCCACATGTAGATCAAAATCAGGAGCAGTCATAAGGGGAGATATATACTTCTTGTCACCTTTCATATATTCGGCAATAGTATACGCAGGGCCCTCTCTTACTGCAAATTCACGTTCCCATTCCTGTTCCGACAGGTATTCCACAAAGGTGTTTAAGCCTTCGTCCATCCAGGCCCACTGACGCTCGTCGGAGTTTACTATCATAGGAAAAAAGTTATGCCCCACTTCATGGATGATCACCCCGATAAGGCTATATTTTAAACGTTCGGAATAAGTCCCATCCGTTTCGGGTTTACCGCCGTTAAAAGAAACCATGGGATATTCCATGCCTCCTCCTCTTCCTGATAATACGGATATGGCTTTAGGATAGGGATAGTCAAATGTAAATTTCGAGTAGACCTTAAGCGCATGTGCAACTGCCTTGGTCGAATATTTCCCCCAGAGAGGATTGCCCTCTTTGCTGTAAAATGACATAGCAAGCGCTGTCCGCTCCCCAAATTTTACAGCCATTGCGTCCCATATGAATTTCCTCGAGCTGGCAAAAGCAAAATCCCTGACCTTTTCCGCTTTGAAAAACCAGGTTTTTTTAGTATCCGCGCGCTCTTTTTCGTTCTCAACCGCCTCATCGTGGCTTACGATCAAAACAGTTTTGTCTGTTGCTTTAAATGCATCTTTAAGTTGTGCCTGCTGATGAGCAGTAAGTACTTTCGCAGGATTCTGCAAAACACCTGTAGCGCCTATTATATGGTCTGAGGGGACAGTGATTCTGACATTATAGTTACCAAATGGAAGGGCAAATTCCCCACTTCCGAGGAACTGCTTATGCTGCCAGCCTTCTGTTTCATTGTAAACAGCCAGGCGTGGGAAGAACTGAGCAATGGTGAAAACATGATTTCCATCTTTCTCATAATAATCAAATCCAGACCTGCCCCCTAATTTTGAACTATCATTTATGTTGAACCACCACTTCACTTTAAAAGAATAGCGGGAATGGGGCTTTAAAGTAGCGGGAAGGTCTACCCTCATCATGGTGTTTACTACTTTGTAATGCAGATCTTTCCCTTTCTGGTCTTTTACATATTCGATTTTAAAACCACCGTCGAAATCAAGATGCTCTCTTTCAAGATAGCGGAAGCTCATTGTATCTGATATGCTGCCTGTGCCGGTCTTTTTCGTCATCGAATCCTTGGCGCGTATGTTCTGGTCAAGCTGAAGCCAGAGATACCGGAGTTTCTCAGGGGAATTATTGAAATATGTAATCGTCTCTGTACCGTATAAACGCTGTGTATTTTCGTTCAATTCGATCGACATGTTATAGTCAGCCCGCTGCTGCCAGTATTTGGGGCCGGGTGCACCGGATGCAGTCCGATACTCATTAGGAGTAGGCAGTTCCTGATAAAGCTGCCGGAACTGGTTCTCTTGGTTCTTTTTCTGAGCCAATGTTACTGTTCTATTTAAAAAGAAAATAGAAACCATCAAAATTAAGCAGATAAAAAGACGTTTTTTTAACATTTAATACCTCCTTAAAGTATTTCGATAAAAAAAAATTATATTCCTATTTACCACCGCACGCAATACTTGAATAATAGAATGTGATAACAAAGCAATAGTGTCCCCATCAACTGCTAAGCTAAAATGTCCCCTT
>CBFDDY010000281.1:0-3809 GCA_965603705.1 uncultured bacterium
TTAATACTCCCTCTGAAAAAGGAATGATGATCGCCAGCAGGATAAACAGCAGGACAAGGGGTGTACTGATGACTGCAAAGGACAAAAGCCCCCGAACTCCGGTTACGGTCATGACTTGCTGCAGCATTCCTACGATTATCATAGTTGCCAGTAAAGGTAACAGCTTTTTAACTGTATCTCTTGATAGTTTAAGGATATTTATTTTAATGGGGCTGACCAGTAATGCAGTCAGGCCGGCTAAGACAAACTGCAGAGGAAGCCCTAAGACCGGATAGGCAAAAGGCCATATTCGGGATGCTGCTACCAGTCCGAAAAAAACCACAAATGGCAAAAGCACTCTCCACCAGGTCATATTGGCCGGAATCTCCGGCATTTCCTTAAGAGCTGTTTCACGGTCGCTATTTCCTTCTTTTTTCCATCCCAGCACCAGGATACTGAAAGTCCCTAGTAGCAGCACCGGGATTCCGAGGGGAAGTTCAAATCCTACATAGGGGATGGCAGTTCCTGCGGATAGGATCATAGCCCAGATATTGACTGGGGGAGCTGCGGCGCTCAGTCCGGCAACAATGAAAAGGATCGCTGCTGTTTTTTTCTTTTTAATCCCCAAGTAACCCAGGGCCATTGCCACCGGGGCGCCTACGACAAGAAGAGAGACACTGCCTGCTCCAGTTAAAGCTCCGGGGATGAGAATTATGAACATAAGGATTAGAAGAGCGATCAGGCGCACGTTATAAAATATTTTGATCGTACCCCGGACTACATAATTTACTCCGCCCGATTCTGAGACGACAGCCATAAAAATTGTGGCGGTTACAAAGACCAGGATAACATCCAGATAAGTAAATGCACCTTCAACCAGATGGCGGGCAAGCTGGCTGGCTGGCGGGGTAGCTGCGAATGCTCCGGCTATGCCGCCTACAAGAGCGGCTGCCAGCATACTCACTTCAACAGAAAGCTTTTTCCATTTTGCGATTATGTAAGCAAAAACCATTACCGCTAAAATGATACTGATCTGAAGCTGCATTTTTTAATCCTGATCTCAATTCTACATTTCAGATTTACAAATAGTCAAGGATTGGTTTTTACAGTTTATTTTACACTGAGGACGCGGAGGACACGGATTAAAGCGATAAAGCATTAGACACGGATTTACGCGGATAAAACCAAGATGCTTTTTCTTTTTTGGCTTGCACCCAAAAAACAAAAAGCTATTTCCAATTTTGAGCAAGGCCCAAAAATAAACCTATAGTTCAACTTACTTTGCATAGCAAAGTGATGAAGGGTTGATTTCTTTTGCCAATTCATTGGAAAAAGAAATCAACGTTATGGTTTTCTCCGCGTCGTAACCGCGTAAATCCGCGTCTAATGCCTTTTTTCTCTGTGTCCTCCGCGTCCTCAGTGTAAAAATTTGTTTTTGTATATACTTAGCAGATAACTTAAGTTTGACTTATCCCTGTATCAGTGATAAAAAAGTTTTATCATTAAAAATAATAAATGGAGGGTATTATGAAAAAAATTAGAGGAAAAAAATGGATTACAACAGTTTTTTTAAGCTTGGCATTAGTTTTATTATGTTTGAGTTTTGCCTGTTCGCCCAAAAAAGAAGGTGAGGTAATTATAAAACTTCCTGTAGCTGAGAAAATTGCTAAAGAGCTGACCATGCATGGAGATACGCGGGTGGATAATTATTTTTGGCTGAATCAGAGAGACAATCCCAAGGTTATAGAGTATTTAAAAGCTGAAAATGCCTATAAAGAAGCGGTCCTGAAACATACAGAGGACCTGCAGGAAACACTTTTTAAAGAGATTGTCGGCCGCATTAAACAGACGGATATGTCAGTTCCTTATAAGAAAAATGGTTACTATTATTACACCGGTTATGAAGAAGGCTTTGAATATCCCATCTACTACCGAAAAAAAGAGAATCTTGAAGCTGAAAAAGAGATCTTACTAAATGTCAATGAGATGGCGGAAGGACATGCATTTTTCAATGTTGCCGGCCTTTCCATAAGTTCCGATAATAATCTTATCTCTTATGGAGTTGATACAGTCAGCCGCAGAAAATATACTCTTCATTTTAAAGATTTGACAAGTGGGAAGATTTTTCCAGATGAAATTCCGAACACTTCTGGAAGAGCGGCTTGGGCAAATGACAATAAGAGTGTTTTTTATGCGATTAAAGATGAAACACTGCGTCCCTGTAAGATATTTAAACATGTGCTGGGTACAGAGTTATCCTCTGATGAACTGATATTCCATGAGGCTGACAACACCTATAATATTTATGTATATAAAAGCAAATCCGATAAATTTATTATTATCGGTTCGACAAGCACCTTATCCAGTGAATACCGGTTTTTGGATGCCGATCATCCTGAAGAAGAGTTTAAAATCATTAATATACGGGAAAAAGACCTCTTATATGACGTCACCCATTTTGGCGGCTACTTTTTCATTTTAACAAATTATAATGCCCAGAACTTCCGGTTGATGAAAACACCGCTTGCTAAAACGACCAAAGAGAATTGGATAGAGGTTATCCCTCACCGCAAAGATGTTTTGCTCCAGAATTTTACTCTTTTTAAAGAGTTTTTTGTTTTAAATGAAAGGAAAAAAGGACTGCCGAATCTGCGGATCATAAAGTGGGAAGATAATTCCGAGTACTATCTGGACTTCGGAGAAGAGGCCTATTCGGCTTATATAAGTACAAACCCTGAATTCGATACTGAACTATTACGTTACGAGTATTCTTCCTTGACAACTCCTAGTTCTACTTATGATTACAACATGAAAACTCGTGAGAAAAAGCTTTTAAAGCAGCAGGAAGTCCTGGGTGATTTTTCTCCGGAAAATTACCAGACCGAAAGACTGTATGCTACAGCCAGAGATGGAGTTGAAGTGCCGATATCTTTAGTGTACAGGAAAGGGCTGGAAAAAAACGGAGATAATCCGCTTCTGCTTTACGCGTATGGCTCCTATGGCTCCAGCATGAATGCTTCCTTCAGGTCTGACAGGTTGAGTCTTTTGGACCGGGGTTTTGTATATGCGATAGCCCACATTCGTGGCGGACAGGAAATGGGCCGCTGGTGGTATGAAGATGGGAAACTTCTGAATAAAAAAAATACCTTTACTGACTTTATCGACTGTGCTGAATATCTGATTGCTGAGAAATTTACCAATAAGGCTAAGCTCTTTGCCGCAGGTGGAAGTGCAGGAGGGCTGCTTATGGGTGCGATCTTGAATATGCGCCCTGAACTCTGGGAAGGGGTAGTAGCTTCAGTCCCCTATGTAGATGTTATCACCACAATGCTGGACGAGAGTATTCCTTTGACTTCAGGCGAATGGGATGAATGGGGTGACCCGCGTAAAAAAGAATACTATGATTATATGCTCTCTTATTCTCCTTATGACCAGGTAAAAGCTCAAGATTATCCGGCTATGCTGGTGACAACCGGACTCCATGACAGCCAGGTCCAGTACTGGGAACCGGCTAAGTGGGTGGCAAAACTGCGGGATCTAAAGACAGATGATAATATTCTGCTGCTGCATACCAATATGGAAGCCGGCCACGGAGGCCAGTCAGGGCGTTTCCGCCGCTACCGGGAGACCGCCCTTGAATATGCTTTTTTTCTTGACCTATTAAAATAATATTTTACGCTGAAGACGCGGAAGACACGGAAAAAGCATTAGATACGGATTTACGCGGATTTACGCGGATTTACGCGGATAAGACTAAGAAGCTTCTTCTTCGATATGGATATGGGGTCGGACCATGATAACTTTAATTTTATCAATCATTTAGAGGTATT
>CBFDDY010000282.1:0-3796 GCA_965603705.1 uncultured bacterium
GGATACTGGTAAGTCCCTTCGAAAGACAGGGATTTCCCCCAGCGGGGAAATCCCTTCCTGTCCTCACAACGCTCTCCTCGAGATTCTCTCGAGGAACCATGCCCGCGTTGTTCCGGATGGCTTTCTGCGGGATTTACCAGTGTCCTGGCTAGCTCTTAGAATAAAATTATAAGGGAACTCCAGAAAACAAGAAAGAGAGGGGGGCTCCAATAGTTTAGTGTAATTGACTTTGATTAGATTCAAAAATATAATGCTTATATAAAAATGGCAACTCTTAAAGAAAAATTATCCAAAACCAGAGACACATTTAAAACAAGGATAGACGAACTGCTCCAAAGCAAAAAAAATAAAGAAGAAATCCTGGAAGATATGGCCGAGGCATTGTTTCTTGCTGATGTTGGCATGAGCTCAACCGAAAAGATCATAGATATTATTAGCAAAAAAATAAAAAAAACTGATTCTGCCGCAACAATAAAAAATATCCTAGAAGAAGAAATCACCCTAATTCTCTCTCAGTATCAAGTTCAATTAAATCTGAACCATCCCCGCTCTGTAGCTATGTTTGTTGGTGTAAACGGCGGAGGAAAAACTACTTCACTTGCAAAACTTGCTTATCATTTTAAGTCTAAAGGCAAAGAAGTCATGATCGTTGCTGCCGATACATTCAGGGCAGCTGCCCAAGAACAAGCTTCTATCTGGGGAAAGCGATTAAACATCCCTGTAATAAAAGGCCAGTACGGAGCTGACCCAGCATCCGTCACATATAATGCAATTCAGTCTTTCAAAGCAAGAAATTCCCAGATTCTCTTAATCGATACTGCCGGAAGGATTCACACAAATGCCAATCTTATGAATGAACTTGAAAAGATTAAAAATATCATTTCCAGAGAGATACAGGATGCTCCTCACGAAACATTTCTTGTCCTAGATGCTAGCATTGGACAAAATTCTTTGTATCAGGCAAAAGAATTCCTGAAATTTTCCGGATTAAGCGGAATTTTTCTATCCAAACTAGACGGAACTGCAAAGGGGGGAAGTGTTATCAGTATAATCGATGAATTGAAGCTTCCCGTAAAATTTATTGGAACAGGCGAAGGAGAAAAAGATCTAATAACATTTTCTCCCAGCAAATTCGCCAGTGCTCTGCTTTCATGAGTAAACTCAAAGATATCGAATACCTTCAAATGTCATATAGCCTGGCAGAAAAAGGCAAGGGCCTAACCAGCCCAAATCCTAATGTTGGAGCTGTAGTGGTCAACAATAATACAATTATCGGCTATGGCTATCATAAAGGGCCTGGAAAAGCGCATGCCGAGGTTGTCGCCCTGGATCGAGCCGGACAAAAGGCACAAAACGGAACCTTATATATCACTCTGGAGCCCTGTACCCATTGGGGGAAAACTCCCCCATGTGTGGATAAGATACTAAAATATAAATTGAAACGAATTGTGATATCCGATTATGACGCCAACCCGATCGTCTATAAAAAAGGAGTTCAGGCTCTCCAGCAAGCCGGGATAGAAGTCTCTACCGGGCTGCTGGCAGACAAGAACAAGAAATTAAATGAAACCTATATCAAATATATCACAAAACAAACTCCATTTATCACGGTTAAAGCTGCCGTAAGCCTTGATGGGAAAATAGCCACAAAAACTTATGACTCACAGTGGATCTCTTCCGCTCCAACACGTGAGTATATCCATCTGCTAAGAGGTGAATATGATGCCATTCTGGTAGGAATTAATACTGTTCTCAATGATGACCCCCTGCTGACAGTACGCCACCCTAACTGGCCAAGCAAACGTTTAACCCGGATTATTCTGGATTCCCATCTCCGTTTCCCCCTTGAAACAAAAATCATTAAAACTCTTTCAAACGGCAGGATTCTGATATTTACCGGGGAAAATTCTTCTACTCAAAAAGAAGCCATATTTAGAAAAAAGGGCATTGAAGTCATCAGGATACCTTCATCATCTCCTCATCTGGATTTAAATAAAATCTTTGCCTGGTTGGGAAAACACGGAATATCCAACATTCTCATTGAAGGAGGCGGGCTTATCCAAACGTCGATTCTGGAAAAGAAACTCGCAGATAAGATTTTGTTGACTATTTCTCCAAAATTGATCGGAGGAACTGAATCACCGACTTTTTTCCAAGGAAAAGGAGTTGAACTAATGAAAGATGTGCTTTATTTAAAAAACACCACCTCTTATAACATCGATAAAGACATTATTATGGAAGGATATTTATAATGTTTACCGGAATCATCAGCCATGAGGGTCTTTTTAGAGGATACAATCATGGAAAACAGGAGATGTTCCTGGCAGCTTCCTCTCTTTTTTCACAAATGAAAGAGGGAGAAAGCCTTGCGGTTAATGGGGTATGTTTAAGCCTCGTAAAAAAAGAGAAATCCCTGCTTTTCTTCAATCTTTCTGAGGAAACTCTCAAAAAAAGCACACTAGGCCTTTTACATCCGGGAGATGCCCTGAACCTTGAACTTCCGCTCACTCTCTCTCAGCCATTAAGTGGTCATCTTGTTACCGGTCATATTGATGCTGCCGGAAAATTCCTTAATATTATAACAAAAAGAAATGGCAAAAGATTTACCATATCATTTCCACGCCAACTAAAACCGTTTTTTATTCCAAAAGGCTCGGTTACTCTGGATGGCATAAGCCTTACAGTTGCTGACCTTAGACCCACTTCATTTGATGTCGAAATAATTCCTGTAACTCTTAAAAACACAAACATAAATGACTGGAAAAGAGGTCGTGCTGTCAATATCGAATGTGACATAATCGGAAAATACGTGTATAATTATATGGTTGAACAAAAATGAAAGATAAATTAATTTTTTCTTCTATAGAACACGCTATCAAAACAGTCCAAGCCGGAAAATTGATCATCATTATCGACGATGAAGACCGTGAAAATGAAGGCGACCTCATGGTTGCTGCGGAAAAAGTCACTCCGGATATTATTAATTTTATGGCAAAACACGGCCGCGGACTTATCTGCCTATCCCTAACAAAAGAGAAACTTAAGCAGCTGGCTCTACCTTTAATGGTTTCAGACAACACAGCTCAATTTCAAACTGCCTTTACTGTTTCTATAGATGCTAAAAAAGGCATTACCACAGGGATATCTGCCCATGACCGGGCCAAAACAATTCTTTCCGCAATAGGTCCTGAAACCAAACCTTTAGACCTGGCCCGTCCCGGACATATATTTCCTCTCGAGGCCAAAGAGGGGGGGGTTCTCAAACGAACCGGACAGACAGAAGGTTCAGTAGACATTGCCCGGCTTGCCGGTTTAAGGCCTGCTGGCGTGATCTGCGAAATCATGAATGAGGACGGGACCATGTCTCGGTTGAATGAACTAGAAAAATTCAGCCGGACTTTTGACATACCGATTATCACCATAGCCGATATTATCCATTACCGGATGCAGAACGAGATCCTGATTAAAAAAGTCGAAGAAACTGAACTTCCCACAAAAAACGGACAATTTACTATAATGATCTTTGAAGATAATATTAACAAAGAACAGCTTGTAGCTCTGGTTAAGGGCCCTCTTAAAAAAGATGAACCAACTCTTGTGCGGGCTCATTCCCAGTGTTTAACCGGGGATACTTTCGGTTCACAACGCTGCGACTGCGGGAAGCAGCTTTCACAATCTATGAAAATGATAGAAAAAGAAGGTAAAGGAGTTATTCTATATATCCTCAATCATGAGGGACGAGGAATAGGGCTAGCCAGTAAGATCAAAGCTTACGCTCTCCAGGATAAAGGCATTG
>CBFDDY010000283.1:0-3749 GCA_965603705.1 uncultured bacterium
TTCCAATGACATGACCAGCAACTATCAAAAGTATGGCAATACCACGAAGAGTTTCGATAGATAGTTCCTTTGTTGTTAGGTGGGGTGACGATTTGAAATATGATATCATTCAGCTACTCATCGTAAGTTAGTTTAAGTCAATGTTACAAAAATTTTTCTCTCTCAGCAAGATTTATCAAGATTCAAAAATTAAAAAATCATATTTTACTGGTGAGTATAACGACTTTGGATTCCATTTTTCCTGCTCCAATAATAATACTGGAAAATACTTCTAATAAAGTTTATGATTTTCATGGTGGGAAAATCTTAAGCCATGAAAAAGAAACTAATCGCTTTATCAAGCCTAATTGCAATTGACTGCACAGTTGTGATTTTGAGTTTTGTCCTGGCGTATTTTATCAGAAGTGAAATACTCCCCTCTCTGTTTCCCTTTTATCATCAGGTTCCCCTTCATCCCCTTTCGATTTTCCTGAACAAATATTATATCTTAGCAATCTGGTTAGCTGTCTTTTCCTATAACAAGCTATATACCAAAAGGTCCCCCTTCTGGCAGGAAACTAAAATCCTGCTCATAAGCCTGACCTTTTCCTTTTTCTTTGTAATGATTATTATTTTTGTCAGCCGAACCCAAGTGCAATTTTCAAGATCAGTTGTTCTTTTAGCCTGGATTTGCAGCCTTTTTCTGCTCCCGCCTGCGCGAGCTTTAGTAAAACTTATTCTGATCAAGTTAAAACTCTGGAATAAAAAACTTTTAATTTTAGGAGTACATCAAACCACTCTTGAAATTCTAAAAACTATAAAAAAAAACAGGACCATGGGTTATGATGTTATAGGTTTTTTAGATGATGACCCATTGAAGACCGGAAAAATATTTTCTGATGTCAAAGTGCTTGGACCTTTTTCAGGCTTGGAAAAGATATCAAAAACATATAAATCAAAAGACATCATACTTGCCACTCCTCACATACCAAGGGAAAAACTCAAAAAGATATTCTTAAACTGTGAAAAGATCAGTGAATCCATGTGGTTGATCCCGCGTAGCGGAGATTTTGTTACCGAAGGGGTAGAGATCGAAATATTTGGAAATGTTTTATCATTGTATATAAAAAACAACCTCTCAAAACCATGGAATATTTTTATAAAAGAAATTTTTGAAAAATCCCTGGCAATAATTATTCTGATCCTTTCTCTGCCGATCTCCATCCTAATAGCTATAGCAATAAAATTGGAATCAAAGGGACCAGCTATATTAAAACAGCAAAGAATAGGAAAAAATAACAAAAAGCTTCATCTTTATAAGTTCCGATCCATGTACATTAACAATGAAAAAATTCTATATGAATACTTTAAAACGCATCCTGAAGTCAGAAAAGAATGGGGAAAATTTAAAAAGCTTAAAAATTACGATCCTCGACTAACCAGATTCGGCAGGATTATCCGAAAATTCAGCTTAGACGAATTGCCCCAGATTCTAAATGTACTGGATGGAAGCATGGCTCTTGTCGGCCCCAGGCCTTATCTTGAAGAAGAATTAATAGGGAAAAAGAAATTTATCCAATTAATAACCAGAGTAAAGCCTGGTATAACTGGCCTTTGGCAGATAGGCGGAAGATCAGACCTTCCTTTTGAAGAAAGGCTTAATATCGATGAGTATTACTGCCGGAACTGGTCCCTCTGGTTGGATATCGTTATTTTAATGAAAAGTATAAAAGTATTCTTCTCAAGCAAAGGCGCTTACTGAAAAGCTATATAAAAAAGAAAATCTTAAATATATTAATCTATTACAAAGATAACAATCAGAACAGACTTTAATAACCATACTTTAGAAATATCAATCCAAAGCCCAGATTATTCCCTCCCCACCGAATAATACTCAAATCCTAATTCCCGGATCTTTACGGGCTTAAAAATATTTCTCCCATCAATGATAATGGGATTGGCCATGAGCTCTTTTACTTTTTTCAGATCAAGGCTGCGGAATTCATCCCATTCTGTTATAAGCAGTAAGGCATTAGCTTCTTTTACAGCCTCATAGGGTGAACCTGAATAAACCACCTTTACTGACTCCGGGATTTCCTCTTTCATGTTATCTGATGCCTTGGGGTCATAAAGGCGGAGAAAAGCCCCCTCACTCTGAAGGACCTGAATCACACTTATGCTGGGAGCATTACGGATGTCATCGGTTTCTGGTTTAAAAGCCAGGCCTAAGACAGCGATCTGTTTGTCTTTAAGGATCCACAAAGCTTTTTTGACTTTCTCCACAAACTTTTCTACCCGGGCCATATTGACCTTATCCACTTGTTTCAACAGGTCAAGATCTACACCCAAGTCCTCTCCTATTTTCACCAACGCTCTTACATCCTTGGGAAAACAGGAACCGCCATAACCAATCCCGGCATTAAGAAACTGCTTTCCAATCCGGCTGTCAAGGCCCATGCCTTCAGCTACAAGCTCTACATCCGCATCAGTTTTTTCACATAGATCTGAAATAAGATTTATATATGAGATCTTCATAGCTAAAAATGAATTCGAGGCATGTTTTATTAACTCAGCAGTATCGATATTTGTAATCAATATCCGATCGTAGAATTTTTTATATATCTTTGTCAGGATATCCCTGGCTTTATCCGTCTCCACCCCGATTATTATCCTGTCCGGCTCAAGAAAATCCTTTACGGCCGACCCTTCGCGTAAAAACTCAGGGTTGGAAGCTACATCAAAATCATGGGCCTGTTTTTTATAAAGGGATATAATTCTTTTTATCCAGGAGGAGGTCTTTACCGGGACCGTGCTTTTCTCAACAATAAGCTTGTAGCCGTTGAGATTTTCAGCAATGCGGCGCGAAACACTTTCTACAAAAGACATGTCCGCACTACCGTCTTCCTGCTGAGGTGTGTTTACGCTCACAAAGAGAACATCAGAAGAGCGGATAGTACCGTCCAAATCATGGCTAAAAGTAAGATTTCCTGCTTTAAGATGCTTCTTTAATAATTCCTCAAGACCAGGCTCATAAATGTGAGCAATCCCCTGATTAGCTTTATCGATTTTTTCCAGAACAATATCAGTACCAGTAACATTATGGCCTAATTCAGCCAGACCGACAGCCGTAACCATCCCGACATAACCGGTCCCAATGATTCCGATCTTCATTAATCCATATACCCAAGAGCTTTAAGTCTCTCCTTTACTTTATCTTCATCTTCTTTGGACAAGTCTCCCCCGCTATCTTTCAAAATTTTTTCTTCCAAGAGATTAATCACATACTCATCAACCGAATTTATTTCTGATCCGGCGATTTCCTCTTTAACTTTCTCATATAACGAAGTCGGAATAATTACTTTTTTCTTATCTTTGGCCATATTATTTCCTCCTCTCTATTCATTATTCATAAAATATGTCGATATGGATGAAATCTTTTACCATAACATTTCACATTTTACGGTTTTTACCATTTTCTATTTACGGCTTTTTCCTATTCCGATACAACCTTTTATCCACACATCCAAGCATTGCATCCAAATCAGCTTCCTCTTTGCCCAGGAAATCATAGATCTTCCTGATATTTGGTTCCGGTTCAGATAATATGGCATTATAATCAGCAAACAAGACCTCAATATCATCACGCTTTCTTATCAGGTCCATAATCATATTATTCAGCTTGATAAACAGTTCTTTAGTTTCTGCCCGGTTTTTATCTGTGATTTTTGCCATCTTCTCCATTGAATCCAAAATCTCCTCTATTTCTCTCT
>CBFDDY010000284.1:0-3743 GCA_965603705.1 uncultured bacterium
TGAGGAGATGATTTAAGGATAAATCTGTTATTCGTCATCAGGCGCTCTTTTTTCTTTTTAAGTCAGTGATTTTATGCTTTCCCACTCTTAACCAGTGCACCAAAGGAATCCCCGCTGGGCAGGAATACTGGCAAGAGCCGCATTCCACACAATCCATAATGCCGCGGCTTTCCGCTTCGGACAGATAGTCTAGTTTACTGTATTTCATAAGTTGGGCAGGGACTAAGCCCATGGGGCAATGAGAGACACATCGGCCGCAACTTATGCAGTTATGTTCGGGTATATGTTCTGGCTCAGCCCAGGCCAGGATACCGGAAGTTCCTTTAATAACCGGAACATCGGATGTCCCTTGGGCAAGGCCCATCATAGGCCCGCCCATGACCAGAATATTTGCGCTCTCCTGCAAGCCGCCGCAATAGTCGATGGCATTTTGAAAAAGAGAGCCTATCCGGACTATCAAATTTTTCGGGGAAGTGACTCCCTCCCCGGACACAGTCAAGGCTCTTTCATAAAGGGGTTTTCCCTTGGTTACGGCATCCCAGATCGCTTTGACAGTACCGACATTCTGCACCACTACGCCCACATCAAAAGGAAGCCCACCTCTGGGCACGGTCCTTTTTAACAGGGCAGAGATGAGGTTTTTCTCAGCGCCCTGGGGATATTTTGTTTTTAATAGAGAGATTTCCAGGGGGAAAGTATAATTTTTATTCTGTAAAAGGTTGTAGACATCTTGTTTGTTATTTTCGATACCGAGTATAATTTTTTCTGCGCCGGTTGCAATTCGGACCAGCTCTGCACCTTTAATAATATCATCGGGATATTCCAGCATTAGCCGGTGGTCGGCTGTAAGCACTGGTTCGCACTCACATCCGTTGATTATGATCGTGTCAACAGGTTTGTCTTTGGGAGGAGATAGTTTTACTGCAGTAGGGAATGCTGCTCCACCGAGCCCGACTATGCCAGCATCTTTGACTATTTGGCGGATCTTTTCCGGATTAAAAGACATTGGGTCTTTGTGTTCTATAATGTCAGGAAAAACACGATCCTCGCCGTCATTGGAAATTGTAATTGCAAGAACAGGGTCGCCCAAGGGGTGATTGTAATTTTCGACTTTCATCACTTTTCCGGAGACACTGGCGTGAACGCAAGCGGAAAAAAACGATTTGCTCTCTCCGATCTTTTGTCCTAAAAAGACTTCATCTCCTTTTTTGACAAGAGGTTCTGCAGGGCTGCCGAAATGTTGATGTAAGGGTATGATTACTTTTTCTGGAGCTGGAAGCGGTTGCAGAGGTTTATTACTGGTCGTTTCCTTTAATTCCTGCGGATGTATACCATGAGGAAAGGTCTTTGTTTTCATTTTTACATAAACAGATTGAATTTTTGATTCTTAAGTGTAGTAATTCTAGGTTATCTTTGTCAATAAAAAAAACAAAGCGTGGCCATGATGATGATAATAAAGCTTTGTGTTTTATATTAAAGTGCTGTAATATATAGAAAAAATATTTGGTAAATTACATGGGTATTTATAATGGAAATCACCCTTAAAGAAGTAAAGAACAAAAAAGAGCTAAAAAAGTTCATCTTTTTGCCGGAAAAAATCCACAGAGATCATCCTAGTTGGGTACATCCGATCTATATGGATGAAAAAAAGTATTTTAATCCTAAGAAAAACAAGGGTTTTGAATACTGCGAGACTAAGCTTTTGCTGGCATATAGAGGTAATAAAACAATCGGTCGTATTATGGGAATCATCAACCACCGGTACAACCAGTTTAGAAATGAGAAAACAGCTCGATTTGGTTATTTGGAAACTTGGGAAGACGAAGAAACAGTGAAAACACTTCTGAGCAGCATTGAAAGTTGGGCCCGGGATAATAAAATGGAAAAAATTGTTGGGCCATATGGATTTACTGACCAGGATCCCGAGGGTTTCCTGATCGAAGGTTTTGAGAGCCCCGTGACTATCCCAGGGTATTATAACTTTGAATGGCTGCCGGGTATGGTAGAAAAACAGGGCTATAGCAAAGACATCGATTATTTTGTCTATAAACTCGATGTTCCTAAAGAGTTTCCCGAGTTTTACACAAAGATTTATGAGAGGATTCAACGAAAAGGAGAGTTTGAGGTTATAGAATTTAGTAAACGGGCAGAACTGAAGCCTTGGATCAAACCGGTTCTGCAGTTAATGAATGAATGTTACTCTCAAAGTGATATTTATGGATATACTCCCCTGGAAGAAGAAGAGATGCAGGATTTGGCCAAACGGTATTTGCCTCTTCTTGACCCAAGGTTTGTTAAAGGAGTTAAAAAAGGGGATGAGGTTGTAGCCTTTATTGTAGGGATGCCTAATTTTGCAGAAGGAATACGTAAAGCCAAGGGAAGACTTCTCCCTTTTGGGATATTCCGGGTCATGCGGGCGGCAAAAAAAACAAAGCAGCTGGATTTATTATTAGGAGCGGTTAAAGAGAAATACCGCGGCCGCGGCTTGGATGTTCTGATGGGAGTAAAAATGCTCATGTCTGCGCATAAGGCTGGCTTGGAATTGATCGATACCCATCATGAAATGGAAACTAATACCAAAGTTCGGGCAGAGATGGAAAAGATGGGAGGGGTGATCTACAAGCGTTTTCGGGTATACAAAAAACAGTTATAAAAGATAGCCCCGGTGCACCTGGATTATTCACTTGGCGTCGGCCCAGTTAACTCCCCATCCTATGTGGACTTTCAGCGGCACTTTCAACGGCAATACATTTTCCATTTTATTCTGAACTAATTCTTCGACTGTGTCATATTCCGCTTTTGGAACTTCAAAGACTAATTCGTCATGGACCTGCAGGACCATTTTGGTTTTCAGTTGATTTCTCTTGATCTCCTGCCAGATTTCAATCATTGCTTTTTTTATCAAGTCTGCCGCCGTCCCCTGGATGGGAGTATTGAGTGCTATGCGTTGCCCTGCTTGACGGGTGAGATTGTTTTTTTGTTTAAGCTCAGGAACTTGCCGTTTTCTTCCCAACAAGGTTTCGGAGTATCCTTTTTCTTCGGCATCCTTAACACATTTGTCCAGGAATTCTCGCACCCTGGGATATCTCTCAAAATAAAGGTCAATGAATTTTTGAGCTTCTGAGTTTGAGGTGTTAAGTTCTTTTGCCAGCGAAAAAGCGGAAGTGCCGTAGATAATACTGAAATTAATAATTTTGGCTCTCTGTCTGAGTTCGGTTTCAAATAGGGATGATTTTTCACCAAAAACTTGATTGGCTGTTTCCTGATGGATATCCCGGTTTTGGCGGAAAGTTTCAATTAGAGTGGGGTCCTCTGACATATGAGCAAGAATCCTAAGTTCTATTTGAGAGTAATCGGCTGACAGAAACAGATAGCCGGATTCCGGGATAAATGCCTGTCTGAATCTTGGCCCCCAAGATCCCCGGGCTGGAATGTTTTGAAGATTCGGGTTGCTGCTGGAAAGTCTTCCGGTGGCTGCAACAGTTTGGTTATATGATGTATGAATCCTTCCTGTTTCCGAGCTGATAAGCTTAGGAAGGGAGTCCGCATAAGTGGATTTTAACTTGGAGAGCTTTCGGTATTCCAGCATATATTGGGCGATAGGATAGTCTTTGGCTAATTTTTGAAGGACCTCTAAGCCGGTTGAATATCCCCGGGTTTTTTTTGTCTTTTTTGAGGCCGGAAGTTTTAATTTATCGAAAAGAATCTCAGCCAGCTGCTGGGGAGAGTTAAGATTAAATTCC
>CBFDDY010000285.1:0-3740 GCA_965603705.1 uncultured bacterium
CCGCTAAATCCATGAAAGATTTTGGAGCAAATAGTCTTGATATTATAGAAGTTGTGTCCTGCTCTATGCGAGAATTAAAAATCAAAATACCCCGCGCTGAACTTGCTGATATCATTACTATTGACCAGCTGACCGATAAATTTATGGAACATATAACCTGATTTTTTTATCAAACATGAAAAGTGGATAATGCCTTAAGATTCAGCTTAGCAGATTTTTTCTTTAATGATAATCCAGACGTACTCAAACCTCCATCCGATTTTGAAGAATGGATGAGTGATCCCCGCATCCAAGCAGGCTTCAGTTTCTTTGAACAGCAGCTTTTATCTGCCCCCAAGACTTCAACCGAGATACTAAGCAATCTTGACGGCAAGCGCCGTAAAGTCATAAACCTTACTTCTTATAATTACCTCGGACTGTCCACCCATCCGGAAGTCATTACGGCAGCTATAGAAGGGCTAAAACAATACGGCCTGGGAGCATCCGGGGCCCCCCTGCTTTCCGGCACCTTAGACTTGCATGTCACATTCGCCCGCATGCTGGCTGAATTCAAACAAAAAGAAGACTGCCTCTTGTTCTCCAGCGGCCTGGGAGGAAACTTGGGCACTATGCAGGGACTTCTGCGTAAGGGAGACCTACTGGTAATGGATGAGAAATGCCATAAAAGCCTTGTAGATGGGGGGACACTTGCCCGGGTTAAGATGAAATTTTTCGAGCACAATGACACAATGCACTTGAACCGGATCCTAGAACAGCACAAAGGTATAAGAACCCTCATCGCTATTGAGGGAGTATATTCTATGGATGGGGACCTGGTAAAACTGCCAGAAATCGTTAATGTCTGCACTCAATATCCCAATGTCCGTATATATATAGATGAGGCTCATTCAACTCTTATGTTTGGAGATAATGGCAGGGGCGTTGCTGAACACTTTGGACTGGAAGATAAAATCGGCATTTCTTTCGGAACTCTCTCCAAATCCTTCGGCGGGCTGGGCGGATTTGTCTGCTCCAATGCAAAGATCATCCGCTATTTAAAAGGATATGCTTCAGCCTATAATTTTTCATGTGCTCCTTCACCTCCAGTTATCGCAGGAATGATCAAAGCACTTGAAGTTGCCACCCGTGACTCTTCCCTCAAAGATAAGCTCTGGGATAATACCGCACATTTCAAAAAAAACCTGAAAGACATGCAACTCGACACCGGAGGAACCGAATCTCAAGTCATTCCAATAATCATCGGCTCCTCAGGCGAGCTCCTCTTTGAAATGGCAACTGCCGTTCAAAAAAGGGGACTCTTCCTCCAGCCGGTCGACTTTCCCGCTGTCCCAGCTCATTCCCGCCGTTTCAGGATTTCAGTTTCATCCCAGTTAAGTAAAGAAGAAATTGATACTGCCTGCAATATCATCGAAGACGAAATCGCCCGCAGACTTCATTAAACTTAAAAGATTGCTATGGATTATCAGTCTATTTTAAGAAAGAACCGAAAAAAAGCATTAGCTTTATTGTCTGATTTAACTAAAAAAGCAACATTTTCAAAACTAAGCTACAGCCAGGAAGATATAAAAAAAATAATTCCCCACCGTGAACCCTTCCTACTAGTAGATAAGCTTCACGGCATTGATCTGGATAAAAAAAATGAAACGATCATTGGCTCCCGGTTTATTCCTGCAGACGATCCGGTATTTTCAGGGCACTTTCCTGATTCGCCGCTATATCCCGGCTCGCTTCAAATAGAAATGGCAGGCCAGCTTGGGCTTTGTCTTTCCTATTTTGTTATGAATTCAAGGAATTCTATTGCAGCTGATGCCCTACCTGTTTCGGTAAGGGCAACAAAAATTTTAGGAGCCCTGTTCCTGGAGCCATTACTTCCGGAAAATCCAGTTAACCTCATCTCTAAAAACCTGGAATATGATGATTTTTTCGGCACAGTAATAAGCCAGGTCATCTCGAAACAAAAAATCTGTTGCGTTTGTATTTCCCAGGTCTTTTTCCCAGGTGAATAAACAGCCTAAAACTGCGCTGAAGCGAGCCCAAGCCACGCCCGAATTTCATTTTTTATGAATAGTTCAGGCGTACCTGAATTATTCACGAGTCGAGCTTGCCGTAGATGCGGAAAAGCAGGAAAAACAGGAACTTCAGGAAAGGCAGTAAAATTTGAAATTTTAGTTAAAAGTCTTAAATCTAATGAAATTCTGAGAGTATAATAGAAGCATTTTGACCGCCAAAACCGAAGCTGTTTGACAGAACATGGCGCACTTTCTGCTCAATAGGTCCATCAGCAGCAATATTTAAGTTAATTTGCGGGTCCTGTTTAAAAATATTTACGGAAGGATGGATGACTCCTTTTTTAATAGCCAGGATAGAAGCTATCGCTTCTACACCACCGGCAGCTCCTATAAGGTGTCCTATCATTGACTTGGTGCTTTGAACTATAATCGAGCCGGTATATTCCCCGAAAACTTTATTAACTGCCTTACTTTCTGCAATATCCCCAAGGATAGTAGAAGTTCCATGGGCATTTATAAGATCTATTGATTCCTTATTTAAAGCTGCGCTCTCCAAAGCACTGTTCATGGCTATTACTGCCCCTCTTCCCTCAGGCTGGGGAGCAACCAAGTCATAGGCATCACAGGAGAATCCGAATCCTTTGAGTTCAGCATAGATCCTTGCTCCCCGATTTTTGGCATGCTCCAGCTCCTCAAGACAAATGATCCCAGCTCCTTCACCTAAAACAAATCCATCCCGGTCTTTATCAAAAGGGCGACTTGCGGTTTCCGGGGAATCATTGCGGGTTGAAAGTGCGCGGATCACCCCAAACCCGGAAAATCCGGCAACATTTAAAACCGCCTCAGTCCCGCCTGCCAACATGACCTCAGCTAATCCCACTTTGATCATACTGGCAGCAATACCGATAGCATGGTTGCTGGTTGCACAGGCAGAATTTACAGAGAAATTGGGGCCTTGGAAATTATGCTCCTTGGAAAAATATGCAGGCGGCATATTGGGTATCACTCCAATAACATAAAAAGGAGAAGCATGATCCATCCCAACTTCCTGGATCTGTTGAAACATCCTGTAATGCAGCCCACTTCCGGCATCTCCAGTCCCGATAATAGCCCCATAAAGATGGGGCGCTTTTTCTATATCTCCAGGTTCAAGTCCTGCATCCTTAAAGGCTCGAGTTGCGGCTACATGACCAAAAATTATAAACCTATCCAGCCGCCGGAGCATTTTTTTTGGGAAATATTCGGAAAGATCAGGATAATCGACCTCTCCTCCGATTTGCACAGAAAAATCACTCAAATCAGTATGTTGGACCAGCCTTATACCTGATTTTCCCTCAATAAGGTTATCCCAGAACTCATTAACATTATTAGCTATAGGGTTTATTGTCCCCATACCAGTGATAACTACTCTTGTTTCATGAGGATTTCGCTTAATCGTATACATATTCATCCAACCTCTAGCTACACCAGAACCAAAAACGCCCTAACTTTAATGCAGATTTATTTATTTGTCAAACCACAAAGGGACAGTCCCTTATAACAGGGACTGTCCCTCAAAGTTTTTCTGAAGCTGAACTATTCATAAAAAAATGGCGATGTTTATATTATTAATTTCTTTTCAGCAATATAGGAGATTTTTTCGAGAATGATTATTTTACCGATTTTCTCGTTTTTATTTTTAATTTTAATCGCCATTTTTTACCAATTAGGCGAGTCGATCTCACCGCATCT
>CBFDDY010000286.1:0-3736 GCA_965603705.1 uncultured bacterium
TCCACGCTGGGGAAAATTCGCGTGTTTTCGTATCAACTGACCTGATTCTTGCTTATGGCTCAGTAGCTTAGAAAAAATGGGTGAACTCCAATTTTCTATTTACTATTTTCCATTTTCTAGGTAACATAAACATCGACATTTCTTATGAATAAACGAATATATTTTGACGATCCATACCAGGTTAAATTCGAATCTAAAGTTATTAAAAGAATAAAGCATAATAACCGGACAGCATTAGTACTAGAGCAGACCTGCTTTTACCCGGAGTCAGGAGGCCAGCCGGCTGATAAAGGTACTTTAAACGGGATAGAAATTATAGATGTCATAGAAGATGAAGGCATCATTTTGCATATTGTCGATCAAGCAGTGGCGGAAACAAAAGTCAAAGGCAAGATCGATTGGAAAACTCGTTTTGACTATATGCAGCAGCACGCCGGACAGCACATTTTGTCGCAGAGCTTTTGGGAGTTGATGCAGGGAAGGACTATGTCATTTCATCTGGGGCAGGATGTGTCTACCCTGGAAATAGATATTCAAAAAATATCGGATCTGGAGCTGGAAAAAGTTGAGGAAGAAGCCAACAAAGTAGTTTTCCAAGATCGAGAGATCAAAACTTATTTTGTCAATGAGGACAAAATTGGAGAAATTCCTTTAAGAAAACCGCCGAAAAAGACAGGATTGATCCGGGTAGTTGAGGTGACAGATTATGACTTTTCTGCTTGTGGAGGCACTCATCCTTCCAGAACTGGAGAAATCGGGCTTATAAAGATATTAAAGTGGGGAAGGATCAGAAACAATCTCTGTTTTGAATTTGTCTGCGGAAGCAGGGTGCTGAAGGATTATACTTTAAAAAACCGGATTCTCCTCCAGGCTGCATCCCGGTTTTCAGTAGGGGAAGAGGAAGTTCCGGATGCTGTAGAAAAGCTTTTTGCGGATTTAAAAAGCGGGAAAAAACAAACAAAAAAGATTTTGATTAAATTATCTGAGCTGGAGGCCAGGGATATCAGGAAAAATACTGAGGGTGGAGTAATAAAAAAAGTATTTTCTGGCCGGATCAGGGATGATGTCAGGCATATAGCTTTAAATATTATTCGCAATCCGGGATATATTGTTCTTTTTGGCCTAAAGACGGACAGAAAGGCAAATTTAATTCTGGCTCGATCTGAAGATGTTGACTTTGATATGCGGGAACTTATTCCTGCTGCTTCTCAGCTTATTAATGGAAAAGGAGGCGGCCGCCCGTCTTTAGTTGAATTGGCTGGGGATAATGGAGAAAATCTTAAACATACACTTGAAGAACTAGAGGAAGGCTTGGAAGTATTAGACACGGATTAACGCGGATAAATACTGATAAGATTTGAAAAACAAAAAGCACTTTCGTGTCTAATAAAGAAGTTTGTAATATTATTCGTAGCGGAGGGCAGCGATCGGATTCATTTTAGCTGCTTTCCTGGCCGGCAAAATTCCAAAACAAAGTCCCACAGAGAAAGAAACACAAAATCCTAGAATAACCGACCATAAGGTAACGGCAGCGGGAAGGGGAGTTGCAGTGCGGACCAACAGTGCAATAAGAAAGCCGACAAGAATTCCGGCAGCCCCACCGGTTCCGGTTAGGAAGATAGCTTCTATAAGAAACTGTTTTAGTATATCATTTGCACGTGCGCCTATGGCCTTGCGGATCCCAATTTCCCGGGTTCTTTCCTTTACAGTCACCAGCATGATGTTCATCACCCCGATCCCTCCTACCAGAAGCCCGATAGATGATATGACGATCATTACCAGAAAAGCTGCTCCTGTGAGTTGATTGTAAAGGTCTATTATAGCGTCTTGCCCGTAGATTGAAAAATCATTGGGTTTGCCAAAGGGTACTTTTCTGCGCCTCCGCAACACATTGATTATCTGCTCTTCAGCCTCTGAATAATTGGCATGGTCATCTGGTTTTGCAATGATCTCAAGCCTGCTGAGGTCATAAGGAAAGTATTTCATCAGGGTGGTTATAGGAATTCCCGCAAAATTATCCTGACTTTGTCCGAATATGCTTCCTCTTTTCTCAAGGATCCCGACTACTGTGAATTTTTCCGGCCCGATCCGAATTTCTTTTCCCAGGCCGTTAGTGTAAGGAAAAAGCGTCTCATTAAGATCTGCTCCCAGGACACAGACTTTGCTACGGTGAGTGATATCTGATTTCGATAAAAATCTCCCTGTTTCCGGGAGATAGACTGTAAGTACTTGCGGCCAGTCCTCATTCATGCCTAAGATCATAGCATCATTGCTTTTGGTGCTTTGATATTTAACTGGCATGCTTTGAAACATATCAACCATAATATCTATAGCGACAGCTGTAATACTAGAGCATTCTGTCTTTATCGCCATGGCATCATCAAAGGTGAAGTCTTTTCTCTGGCGAATTTCTTCGGAGTGTCCCCCCACGATTATGCCCGGCTCAAATTTGCCGATAACGATAATATCAGAGCCCACGGATTCAAGCTCACTGAGAAAAGATTTATTTAATCCCTGGATGACTGAGGTCATGGCGATAACTGTCATCACTCCGATCATAATACCCAGTAAAGTGAGAAACGAGCGGAGTTTATTGCTCCTGATCGAATCAAATGACATCTGAAAGATTTCTTTCAGGATTCCTAATCTCATAGGCTTGACCTCAAGGAGTCAATCGGGTCGAGTTTTGCCGCTTTATTGGCCGGGTAGAGTCCGAAAAAAATACCGATTGAGGCAGAGACAAATATTGCGACTGCAATAGACGCCGGCTCTACACTGGAGGGCATAGATGTGGCTGCTGAAACGATACTAGCCAGGCAAAATCCTAAAAAGATTCCGATCAACCCTCCTATGGTTGACAAAGTAGCTGATTCGATTAAAAACTGAAAAAGAATATCCGACCTGCGGGCTCCTACTGCCATCCGGACGCCGATCTCATTTGTCCTCTCAGTAACAGATACCAGCATGATATTCATAACAACGATCCCTCCCACGATCAAGGCAAGAGAAGATATTGCTATCATAGCAAAGTAGATGCCAGTAGTTGCGGATTTGTAAAACTGGATAAATTGATCGGATGTCTGGAAGGAAAAGTCATCCGGTTCATCAAAAGTAAGGTGGCGCTTGGAACGCAGGATAGTGCGTACTTCCTCCTGAGCTAAAGCCATCTGTTCCTGGGAGTTTGAATGAATATTTATAGTAAGATTTATTCTTGAACCATAGATTTTGAGAAAGGTTGTTATAGGAATGCGGACGTAATTATCCTGGCTCATTCCTAGGAGTTTCCCTTTTTTTTCGCCTATACCGACTACTTGAAAATTGTGCCGGCCTGCTTTGATTCTCTTTCCCAGAGGATTAAGGTATGGAAATAACTCTTCTACAACGTCAGCTCCAATAATACAGATAAGGCGTGAGTGGTCTTCGTCTTCTTTTAAGATCTGACGGCCACTTTCGAGCTCTTCTACATTTCCGATCATATGGTCAAGGTAGGTAGTCCCTTTAATAGAAACCCTTTTTAAAGAATTGCTGCCGAATTTAACTGTCCGGTTGGTACTGGCAGAAGCCCCTATAAGCTCGCAGTTCTTACACTGTCTGCGAAGAAGCTGCATGTCTGCAAGTCTTAAGTCTTTACGTTTTAACTGCTCCTTGAAATCACTGAGAGACCCCCCAAAAAAAGAAAATTTGGATACAGAGAAATCATTAGCTCCGAAAAAAGCCATTTTAGTATATACGTAAT
>CBFDDY010000287.1:0-3713 GCA_965603705.1 uncultured bacterium
TTCATGCATTCCCAACAGGCCTATGGTAGAGAAATGATTATCAAAATGCCCCAAATATACTTTTGTATAAGGGACAAGTCCCTTTTCCAGCATATTATTAACGATTTCCCGTTTTGCCTCCAGGGCATCTTTTGCCAAATCCATCACCTTTTTCAACCGGGCAAAAAAGTCCTCCCTATCTTCCGCCTCAAACCCAATTCTATTCAAATTAATTGTAACAACTCCAATTGAACCAGTAGAATCCCCTGGCCCCCACATATTGCCGGGACGCTGCAGCAGCTCTCTCTGGTCAAGGTTAAGCCGGCAGCACATAGCCCGGATATCCCCAGGATCCATACCTGTCCCAATATAGTTCTGAAAATAGGGAATGCCATACTTTGCCGTTACCTCAAAAAGCAGGTCAGCATTAGGTGAATCCCAGTCAAAATCCTTAGTTAGGTTATAAGTAGGGATGGGAAAAGTGAACACACGCCCTCTCTGATCACCCTCTTTCATTAACTCCAGGAAGGAACGATTGATCATATCCATTTCTTTTTGATATTCCCCATAACAGGAATCTAATTCCTTCCCACCTACAATAACTTGTTTATCTTTCATATCCTCAGGCACGGTCCAATCAAAAGTCAGATTGGAAAAAGGTGTCTGCCATCCCCAACGAGAAGGAACATTCAAGCCAAAAATAAGCTTTTGGATATCCTGCTTGACTCCTATATAATCCAGTTTATCCGCCCTTACAAAGGGAGCTAAAAAAGTATCCACACTTGAAAAAGCCTGGGCACCGGCAAACTCCCCTTGCATAGTCCCGATGAAATTTACCATATGAAGCGTAGCAGTCTCCAGATGCTTGGCAGGAAAAGAATGTACCTGGTTAGATACATGCCCGAATCCTTTTTTCAGAAGATTTTCCATAGACCAGCCAGCACAATAACCGACAATAGGATAGGAGAGATCATGTATATGGCAGTCACCATCTGTATGGGCCTTCTTAACATCTTTGGAGTAAATCTGGTTAAGAGCAAAATTGGCCAGCACTTCTCCCGCGACTCTGGCGTTAAGCCCTGAAAAACTCGTCACCCCTTCATTGCTATTTTCTTTGACCTTCCAGTCTACATCATTTATATAATCATTTATCAACCTCTCCAGATTGATCCCTATTTTTTTAGCTTCGCGGACCTCCTTGTGGCTCTCGCGGTAAAGAATATAGGATTTAGCGACATCGTGATATCCCTGCTTCATTAAAACCATCTCAACAATATCTTGAATCTGTTCAACAGAAGGAACGGTGTAACCCCCGAATTTTTCCTCCAGCATAAATGTTACTATATCAGAAATACTCTTGGCCCCCCGCTTATCCACCAGTCCTTTTGATTCCATGGCTCTATAAACAGCTATTGTGATCTTGTCCTGGACAAAATCTGCAACTATACCATCTCTTTTTTTTATTCTTGCGAGACGTTCATTCATATAAATCTCCTTCGATAAAAAGCCGATAAATCCCCTTCCTTCTGACTGCCGGATAAGAATGGATTTTCTGCTAATATCACTATATGTTGTATGTATCAATCCCAACAAATACTAAATGTTGTATTGACATTTACCAACTTATCCCTGATTTATCGACTTGTCAAGTACTTTTTAAAAAAAACGAAATTATTTAACCTGAACTATTCACAAAAAAATGGCGATGTTTTTATTATTAATTTCTTTTCAGCGATATACGAGATTCTTTCAAGAATGATTATTTTAATGATTTTCTCGTTTTTATTTTTAATTTTAATCGCCATTTTTTTACCAATCAGGCGAGCCAATCTCACCGCATCTGCGGCAACCTCGACTCGTGAATAATCCAGGATAATATTTTATCAAAAGATACAAATTATTTCGATATTTTTAAGGTTCATTCAAATTAAAATATAAGATTGAATTTACGCAGTTCTACAGCTAGGTCAGCTCTCACAATAAAATGAATTGTATTGATTCCGAGGGCATTTGCCGCATCAATATTATCTTCCTTGTCATCGATAAATAAACATTCATCCGCCTGGGCCTCAGCTTTTTTCAGGGCAGCTTTGTATATGCTCGGGTCTGGTTTCATATACCCTTCTTTATAAGAAAGCACATAAGCGTCAAAGATCAACATTTCCGGGAAATTCTTTTTAATAAAGCCATACCGCATCACATCCGTATTGGAAAGCAATATTACACGGTAATTTTCTTTCAGTTTTTTCAAAATTTTCAATTCCTTTGTTCTAAGATCAAAAACATCGTTGTATGCTTTAAAGAATCGATTATAATCAAAATCACATTTAAAGATCCTTACAGCTTTGTTATAAAACTCAGTAGGACTTATTTCCCCCTTGTCAAAGGATTTTAGGATTTCAAAATTCTCAGATACCAACCTAGCAATATCGCTTTGCGAAAAATAAGTATTTTCAACAATTTTTTTTAAAAAGATATCATTATCAAAGGAAATAAATACATTTCCCATATCCGAAATTATACATTTAATCATATTAAGAAGCATTATACCGCAACCAGGAAAGGCAGTAAATACAGAAACTTCAGTAAAACCAGGAAAGGCAGATAAAAAATAAAAAGCATCTTAGTTTTATCCGCGTAAATCCGCGTCTAATGCTTTATCGCTTTAATCCGTGTCCTCAGCGTCCTCAGTGTAAAATTTTGTTTTTCTATTTTCCGTTTTTTCCCATTGAGAGAATGGAACTATTTCTATATTATAATTAACAGTTGACATCATTTTGAAAAATCAGAGCACGGAGGTTAATAGTCAATGAATGAGAATATTAGTTTTTTTCATCCGTCCAAAAAACTCTTCCGCTTTACAGTATTAATCTTTGTAAGCCTACTGACTTATGGAAGCTATTTTGCTTATGACGGCTTGTCTGCTATAGCCCCTATTTTAATCGATTCTTTCCAGGTCACAAGAGCTGCTTATGGTGCTACAAAAACCATTTATTCTGTGGCTGCGATATTATGTCTTTTGATCGGGGGAATTCTTATAGACAGGATAGGTACCCGTAAATCCAGTCTGCTTTTCTCTTCATTTATTGTTCTCGGGGCGCTTATAATGGCTTTCTCTACAAATATCTGGATGCTATATATAGGAATGTTCTTTTTTGGGGCTGGCTCCGAAACATTGATCATCGCTCAAAGTTCGATTATTGCCAGATGGTTTAAGGGAAAGGAACTTGCTCTGGCTTTCGGGATATCTTTGACTGTCAGCAGATTAGGCTCTCTCTTTAGTTACAATACAGAAACTTTGATCGTAGATTACTTTGGTCATTATTCCTCCGCTCTTTGGGCAGGTCTGATATTCTGTTTGTTGTCTTTAGTAAGTAACATCGTTTATTGTCTTTTAGACAAAAAAGGTGAACAGGTGTTGGATCTAAAGGAAGAAGAGGTAGAGGAAAAAATAGTATTCTCCGATATTAAGAATTTTAACTCTTCATTCTGGTATGTGACATTTCTGTGTCTTACCTTCTATGGAGCTATTTTCCCCTTTCAGCACCTTGCTGCGGATTTTTTCCATGACAAGTGGGGAGTTCCTCTGCAAGCAGGAGCTGGGGGAGGATTCCTGCAACAGGTCTTTTCCAATTTTTTGCATATGTTTTCTACAGCTCCCGGAATGGCTGGAATTATCGTGTTTGCCTCAATGGTGTTTGCCCCTCTCGCCGGATCACTGGTGGATAAGATCG
>CBFDDY010000288.1:0-3700 GCA_965603705.1 uncultured bacterium
AAACCTGGTTGCCGGAGATGATGGATTACTGCTTGTAGCAACTTTTGAAGAAGGGGAAAATCCTGAAGAATTAATGTTTGATATTTTCAATAAAGAAGGTGTTTTTATCGGGCGAAAAAGCTTAAGTATTTGGATTTGGGAAGGCCATATATGGGCACAGATTAAAGCTGGTAAATTTTACGTTTTAAGAGAAAAAGAATCCGGGTACAAGGAGCTAGCTGTATACAATATGATTTGGAAATAGCAAGTAAGAATAAATGCTAGTGCGGTTTATAGCAGCTTTACCAGGGGAAATAAAGCGCTCTCTTTCCTGCGGACTTCTTGTTGACAGGATAAGTTTTTTCTATGTATTATTGTTGATACAGTAGCTCAAAGAGGGTGGGCGCATTTATATTTGCCAGCATATCTGTAGTGAACCTGTATCTTCCCTTATTTTATTCTGTTTGATAAGCTTTAATCCTTAAACACCTTTTTTAGGATATCCGTCACCCTGGCAGCAGGATCTGTCCGAATTTTTTTCTCCTCTTCTCCCAGCATATAAAAAAGGCCATCGAGTGTCTTGGTTGTCACATAATGGTCAAGGTCTATGGACTCTTTTTCGACAAACGGTAAAGAGGAATACTTATCCGTCAAAATCTTGAACGTTTTCGTGACTCCAACCTCTTCCATACTGGCAGATATGATGGGTTTGAATGCATCATAAATTGTCTCGCTCGTTTTTGTCTTGAAATATTCCGTGGCAGCCGTGTCTCCTCCGGTTAATATACCCTTGGCATCATCAAAGGACATCTCTTTGATCGCATCGACAAAGATGGATATGGCTTCGGGTACGGCTTTTTCAGCCGCCCTGTTCATGCTGAGGACAAATTCATCGACCTGCTTTTGCAGCCCAATCGTGCCAAGTGTACTGGCAACTTTCTGCATTTTTTCAGGCACAAGGATTTTGATGACCTCATTGGCAAAATAGCCATCCACTTGGGAGACTAATTCAACAGCTTTTTTCGTTCCCACATCGAGAGCTTCTTTCAAACCTGACACCAGATCATCATCACCTGCTGTCAGGATTTCGGTGTGAGAAAAAACTCCTGTGACCAAAAACAATACAATAAATAAGAAAGGAATCTTTTTCATTTTCTTATCCTCCAGATTCGTTCAATCAATCTTCCCAACGAGTGAGCCCATGGCAATCCCTTAATATTTTCTCCGTTGCGAGAGAAAAGCTGCCCTCCTATTGGAAGATTTCCAAAATGCTCTTATGAGCTCAATTTTCAGCAATTTCAACCCACTGATATCCTCTAATAAACATAGCACACTCAAGGCAGCAAAATCAATTGTCAAGAAATAGAGAAAAAAGGATGACAAGGTGCGATATTTCACAAAGGGGAGGGATAGTGGACATCCGTCCCTTTCCTTTTAACGACATCCAATAATTAGGGGACATCATCCTTAATTATTCGTAACGCAACGTATCCACTGGATTGGCAAGAGCGGCTTTCAGCGACTTGTATCCGACAGTGATCCCTGCCAGAACAAATGTCAGCATGGCCGTTATAATAAAAATGCTCAACTTAATATCCACCGCATAGGGAAAATTCTGCAGCCATTTTTTCCCGACCAAAAAAGCGATCGGCCAGGCAATAACGTTGGAGATAATGACCAGAAAAAGAAACTGGCGGCACAGCAGGGCGACAATGGATCTTACCGGAGAACCCAGCACTTTTCTGATCCCTATCTCACGGGTCCGCTTTTCAGCCATAAATGAAACCAATCCAAATAATCCGACACACCCGATCAATACCGCTAAAACAGCAAAAGCTCGAAAAATGCCGCCCAGTTTTTCTTCGGCCCGGTGCTGGCTGAGAAAAAACTCATCCAGAAAAAAAGAATAAAAGGGAATGTTAGGATAGGTTTCTTTCCATAATCCCTCGACCTGACTTAGAGTTTCGGCCGTATCTTTGGTCTCTAAACGAAGCGTCAGCCGGCGCGCCCTGTTTTCTATGGGCCCCTCATCACTGATATACTGGATAAAGGTTGGCTCGACTACAGAGTAAAGGGAACGTTGATGGATATCTTCGAATACGCCGATTATGATTTTTTTTGATGGACGGGTTGTATCAAGCCAATTAATGTCAATGATCCTGCCGACCGGATTGTCCCATTCCAATTTTGCAGCAGCGGTTTCATTGATCATTATCGCATTGACTTTATCTGTTAATATTTCTTGAGAAAATCCTCTTCCCTTTGTCACATTGATCTTGAGGCTGTCCAAATACCCATAGTCTACCAGGAAGTGCTCCATTCTGAACGTCTGGTCCTGGGCAAAACCTTCCGGACGGGTCCCGGTGTTAAAGAGATACCCTTCTCCGGGAACCATAGAAGTGGAGCCGGCCGAGGCCACCCCATTGATCTTCAGCGCTTCATTTTTGAATGATTCAAGACCGAGCCGAACATATTCATTATGCAGGATGAGCACCAAAGTGTTATCTTTGTCAAATCCCAAGTTTTTATCCTTCAGGTAGGTCTGCTGATTAAAAATAATCAAAGTACCAATGATTAAAATAATAGAGATCGCAAACTGAAAAACAACCAGCATAGAACGAAAAATCTTACCCTTGGAACCATGCTGCATCATACCTTTAATGGCCAAGACAGGCGAAAATGCCGATAAAAAAAACGCCGGATAACTGCCGGCAATCAAGCCGACAAACAAAACGATCCCTACCAGACCTAGATAAAGAAACGGAGATTGTAAAAAATTAAGCCCTAAATCGCATCCGGTGAGAAACCGGAAATAGGGCAGAAAAAGCTGAGCCAGGACAATAGCAAGCAGCAAAGAAAAAAAAGTAAAAACAAAGGATTCGCCAAGAAATTGAAAAATCAGTTTTCGCCTTTCCGCACCCAGGACCTTGCGCAGGCCCACTTCCCTGGCCAAGCCCGAGGAGCGAGCAGTGGCAAGGTTCATGAAATTAATGCAGGCAATCAAAAGAATCACAAAGGCAATTGTTGAAAAAACAGTAATGACCTTGATATCACTGTTCACTCCCAGTTCATACTCAAGCTGGGAATGCAGATGGATACTTTTTAACGGCTGCAGCCAGGTTTTAACATCCGTTCCCATTTCCTTAAACATAGGGGCTAGATATTTTTCATTAAAAGCCGCTATTTTAAGGTCGAACTCTTTCAGATCAGTGTTGGCCCGCATGAGTAAATAGGTCTGATAGCTGGCAGCTCTCCAGGAACCCAGCCGGGCATCATATTTTATCAAGGTCGTAAATGAAGCCAGTACAGAAAAAGTAAAGTGGGAGTTAGGCGGCGGATCTTTGACCACTCCGGTTATACGGTAATCAAATTTATTATCCCAATTCATGATTTTACCGACCGGATTTTCGTCGCCGAAATATTTCTGGGCGGTTTTCTCTGTGATGACCATGGTGAACGGAACCTCAAGCGCTGTAGCAGGATCACCTTCGATCAGATCAAAAGAGAATATATTAAAGACGGATTGATCGGCATATATCACACCTTCTTGAAAGAAACTCTTGTCCTCATAGATAAAAATCCGTTTTACAGTCGGCATAAAACGGGCCGAATCTAAAACTTCAGGATAATCTTTGACTAAAGTCGCTCCTACCGGAGCAGGAGAAATGGCCAGTTCCCGGGTTTTGCCCATAGAAACCTGCTGAGAAACGACTCGATATAT
>CBFDDY010000289.1:0-3683 GCA_965603705.1 uncultured bacterium
CAGGCCGAAGTTTTGTTAATTTTTCCAAAGTTGCATCTTTTCGCGGCCCTTCATCCGTAGCAAAGATGATTGGGTCCCGCTTTCTCTGCGGCACTTCGACCGGGACGATTTCTTCCCTAAAATAGCCTTTTTCGATAGCCTGAATGGCCTTCCGGTGGCTGCTGGCAGCATATTCGTCCTGCTGATCCCGGGTGGCCCCGAAATTTTCTGCAATCACTTCGCCTGTGATACCCATATGCTGGTTATCAAAAGCACACCACAGTCCATCCCAGATCATGGCGTCTTTTAATTTGATATCCCCCATTTTTACGCCATTTCGAGCGCCCCACATAAGATGCGGCGCCTGGCTCATACTCTCCATGCCGCCGGCTACGACGATCTCATTTTCTTCCAGCCAGATGGAGTTGGCCGCCAGGCCTACTGCTTTTAAGGCAGAGCCACAGACTTTATTTATGGCAAAACTGTTTACTGTTGCCGGGATCCCGCCTTTGATGAGAGCCTGTTTGGCCGGAGCCTGACCCATCCCTGCAGAAACAACGTTTCCCATGATCACTTCGCCGACATCTTCGCCTGTGATCCCTGCTCTTTTAAGAGCTTCCTTAATAGCAAAACCACCTAGGTCGGATGCTTTAAAATTTTTCAGCGTTCCCAGAAAGCTGCCTATGGCAGTCCGGGCCGCCCCGACAATAAAAACCTCTCTTAATTCGCACATTAATTATTCCTTTTGGTTAGATTGACTTGCACTATATTTTTTTATCATAATTGGAGGATATAGTAAACAAATTACTGGCCTGACCTATTCATAAAAAAATGGCGACGTTTTTATTATTATTTTCTTTTCAATGACATGCAAGCTTTTATTAAAAATGATTATTGAAACTTTTTTCTTGTTTTTATTGTTAATTTTAATCGCCATTTTTTTACTCTCCGAGCGAGCCGATCTCACTGCATCTGCTTCGTTACAGGGTATTCGCGGTGAAGGACCACAGCTTCATACCCTGTGCCTTGCATCTGCAGCAACCTCGACTCGTGAATAATCCAGGCTCGAATTTAATTACGACAGGCCGGTTATCTCCCCATCCTCTGTAATATCGATATTCTCGGCTGAGGGATGTTTCGGCAGGCCTGGCATTGTCATGATGTCCCCGCATAAAACTACTACAAAGCCTGCCCCTGAGCTCAGAGAGGCATCCGTGACAATAAGCGTGTAATCCTGTGGCCTGCCCCTGAGCTCAGCATCATCCGAGAGGGAATATTGGGTCTTGGCAATACACACCGGAAGCTTAGCAAAGCCTGCTTTTTCCATCCTGCGGATTTTCCGTCTGATCTTTCCTTCCATTGCTACAGCTGAAGCTCCGTATATATTTTTTGCCACAGCTTCGATCTTTTCCAGAAGCGGCATTTCTGAGGGATAAGCAAAATGAAAATCATGTTTGTCTTCTGCGAGTGCTTTGAGAATCTCCTGTGCCAGCTCCTGTCCGCCCCCGCTTCCTTTTGCCCACACATTGCTCTCTGCTACCCTGGTATGTTCGCTGGCGCACAGTTTTTTGACCAGGGCAACCTCAGTTTCAGTGTCAGAGCTGAATCTATTGACAGCCACAACAAAGGGAATCCCGAATTTTTTCATATTCTCCATGTGTTTTTGGAGGTTGGAAAAGCCTTTTTCCAGGGCCTGGATATTTTCTTCATTCAGTTCCGTACGCTTGACTCCGCCATGGTATTTTAAGGCCCGCACAGTTGCTACCAGAACACAGGCGTCAGGGGGAGGGATATGTCCGGTCCTTACTACAATATCAAAAAATTTTTCAGCTCCAAGGTCGGAACCAAAGCCGGTTTCTGTTATTACATAATCCGCCTGCTGAAGTGCCATCCGGGTGGCGATCACGGCATTAGTTCCATGGGCAATATTAGCAAAAGGCCCGCCGTGAATAAAAGCCGGGGTCCCCTCGAGAGTTTGAGCCAGGTTAGGCTTTAATGCCTCTTTAAGCAGAGCTGCCATTGCCCCTTGGGCTTTTATTTGGCTGGCAAATACGGGAGTATTATCCGGCGAATATCCGACAAGGATATTTCCCAGCCTTTCCTTAAGGTCAGCTGAATTGCGGGAAAGACAGAGGATGGCCATAACTTCAGATGCAGCTGTTATATCCACGCCGGTTTCCCTGGCTATTCCCCGGAGAGGGCCGCCGATTCCGACTACGATCTCACGCAAGACCCGGTCATCCATGTCCAGGACCCTCTTCCAGGTCACCCGGCGGCAGTCCAGGAGTCCTCCCGGCCCATCAAAATGCAGGCGGTTGTCCACCATAGCTGAGAGCAGGTTGTGGGCGGCTGTTACAGCATGCATATCGCCTGTAAAATGCAGATTTATCTCTTCTCTGGGCATTACCTGGGCATAACCTCCGCCGGTAGCCCCGCCTTTCATCCCAAAGACCGGGCCCAGAGAAGGCTCCCGCAGGGCAGCGGCTGTTTTCTTGCCCAGTTTGTTTAATGCGTCAGAAAGGCCGATCGAGGTCAGGGTTTTTCCTTCCCCGGCCGGGGTAGGTGACATGGCTGTGACCATAACCAGTTTTCCTCTTTTTCCGCCTGGAGAATAACTGTCCCTCCTGGTTATTTTGGCTTTATATTTTCCGAATTTTTCCAGCTCCTCTGAGCGGATATCAAGTTTGGCAGCAATCTCCTCTATAGGTTTTAAGGTGAAATTTTTAGCGATTTCCCAGTCACTTGGCATTGTATTCTCCTTTTTTTCTGGCTGATTGTATGATGAATAGATTTTAACAAAAAATTATACACCTGTCGAATTTACTTAAAATTACGGTACATAAATTCATAATCCTCGATCAGCCCTTCGTCTGCAAAGCTGAAGAAGCAGTTATTGCCGATGATTATATGATCAAGCACCTTTACTTGCATGACCTGGACGGCAAATACCAGCTCTTTGGTTATCTCGCGGTCGCTCTCTGAAGGGGTGGGGTCTCCTGAAGGGTGGTTGTGGACAAATATTAAAGAGGAAGCATCGAATTTAAGGGCTGATTTGATGACCTCCCGGGGATAGACAGCGCTTGAATCCACAGTTCCTTCTGAAATTGTTTTTTCTTCGATTATGCGATTCTTGGCATCCATGAATAAAACTTTGAATTTTTCCCGCCTGGCATCGCGTAGGCTGTGGTAAAGGTAATCAAAGACCTCTTTGGAGGAATGGCATACCGGCCTGCTCATCATCCGTTCCCTGAGGTATCGGCGGGATACTTCTTGGATAAAACGGACTCCAAATACATTGTGGGGACCGACACCCCGGACTTTCTGGAGGTCGTCCGGGGGAGCTTCCAGGACCCCGCTTAAGGATCTAAACTGCTTCAAGGCCTCTTTGGCCGCATGCTTGCAATCCTGCCTGGGAGTTCCGAGAGTTAAAAGAAGCTCGATTATCTCATGGTCCAGAAAAGCATGCAGGCCGTTTTTTAGAAATTTTTCCCGCAGCCTGAACCTGTGTCCTCTCCTGTCTTCTGTCATTGTTCTTGCCTATAAAAGAAGACGAACGGGAGACCGAAAAAATCACACGCAAGCAAAGATATTTATAATTGCAATTAGCCTAAACAAGAATCAGGTTAGATTGATAAAGAAAACCGTTCAACTAACCTGATTCTTGTTTAAGTTTCAGCTTTATCTTGTTCTAGCTGCTTATTAAT
>CBFDDY010000290.1:0-3665 GCA_965603705.1 uncultured bacterium
TCAAGGTTGCCTCCACCCAAAACTCCATCACCTTTTCATTGTATTTTTAATCTTTATTTTAAGATTTTTCCTCTTCATTTTCCATAAAATAGCAATTAAACTCAATCGTGTGGCACATACCAAAGTCAATATTCGCTAATCCAAGTGTCCTGAATTATTCAGTTTAGGGGACTTGAAGGCATCTCTTTATAAGTCGTTCCAAATTATTTTTTAATTCCGGTGAGAGACGATTATAATACAACTTTTTATAGCGAGTAAAATAAGGGTATGCTTCCTTGAATTTCTGCTGTTCAAAATAGGCCATCCCCAGATTAAAAAGTGATCCGCTATGGTCGGGATCTACCTGTAATGCTTTTTTCCATTGTCCTATAGCGGCCATAATATCTCCACTCGAATGGTACAGCTTTCCCAGTCCATTAAAAGGCTTGGGAAAGGTCGGATCAAGCTCGATGGCTTTCCGATACATCTCCGATGCTTTGACCAGGTTAGAGCGTTTTTTTGACTTAAGTGCCAAGGCAAAATAGGTTTCTCCCAAGTTATAGAATACTTCCGGATAATTGGGATCCAGGGAGATAGTTTTTTCATAGGCTCTTATGGCCTGAGAATATTCTTTCAAATGCAAGTAAGCCAAACCCAATTGATACCATAGTTCCGGGTCCAGATCGATCGCAGTAAAGTCGGATTCATCGATTGATTTTATTACCTGCGAGTATTTGGCGGCATTATTGAGAGTTCTAATATAATCGATAAAAGTCTTATAGCTTGACGGAAATTGCTCCAATCCCTGTTCCAGGATTTTCAGGGCTTCTTGTATACGTCCGGTCTCTGAATAGATTCTGGCTAAACGATTGTAGGCCATATCTATCTTATTCTTTTCCCCTAAGATTTTTCGGAGAATGCTGATCGCATCTTCAGTTTTTCCTGCTTTATATGTATCCCAGGCATCCTGGGTTTTGTAATATGTAGGAAGAAGGACTTTAATGTCATCCGCTTTGGTGAATTTTTTGTTGCTTGCCACATGATAGCCGGAAAGATATCCCAAACTTTGCAGTTTTTCCAGGGATTTACGGTCAAATTTATTTTTTGCTGATGTATTTACGGGGACAGAAAAATCTTTAATAATACGTTCCAGATAATCTTTATATGTTCTTATTTGGGCCGGCTGAAATAAGTTTACCTTTTCATTAAAATCGGCTTTAAGATCATAAAGCTCATAAATGGGGGAATCAATGAATTTTTCATCTCCTCTTATAAACCCGACCAAAGGGGCCCAGCCATGGTTGTAATAAGAATAAAGGGATTCAAAATAAATCGGTCTGGTTTTTAGTTTCTTGCCTTTCATGGCAGGCAGGAGTGATTTCCCCTGCAGGAATGCCGGTTTTTTTAGCTTTAAGATCTCACAAACAGTCGGAAATATGTCTATATGCGAGACTGTTTGGGTATTGCTTCGCGGTTTTAATTCCGGGGCTGAGATAATCAGAGGAATCCATATGGTAGAATTATAGGCAAAAAAAGAATGGGTTTCTTCCCCGTGATCACCCAAGGATTCACCGTGGTCTCCGGTAAAAATGATTGCGGTATTTTCAATCAGGTTCTTACTCTCCAGATATTTAAACAATCTCCCCATTTCCTGATCGATATATGCAACTTCACCATCATAAGGAGTTTTGGCAAAGCGTGATTTAAAGGGCTCCGGGGGATCATAAGGTATGTGGGGGTCAAAGCAGTGGATCCAGGCGAACCAGGGAGAAGTCTGGCGGCCTATCCAATCGACGGCCCGGTTAATAACCTCTTCCGCTCTTCTTTCCGGGGAATAAAAATTGTCCTCATGCAGGCGCCTGTATTCATCATCATAAGTCATAAAGCCCTGGGCCAGGCCAAACCTTGAATCCAGCGGATAAGCTCCGACAAAGGCTCCTGTAGCGAATCCCTGTTCCGAAAGATATTCCGCCAGGGTCACCATTTCCTCCCGGATGATGAAGTTAAAGTTGTCATGCACGCCATGGTAAAGCGGGGTGGTTCCCAGTAAAATATTGGCGTGTGACGGCAGAGTCGTAGAAGTATGAGCAAAAGCGCGTTTAAATATGGTTCCCCGGGCTGCTAGGGCATCGATATTCGGCGTTTTTAGGTGTATGCTGCCGTAGCAGCTCAATCTGTCCGCCCTGAGCGTATCTATAGTAATAAGCAGCAGATTGGTCCCATTCTTTTTTAAAGCCTTGCCGGGATAATCTGAAGCTGCATAATAATTCCGGTTAAAAAAGAAAACAATAAACAAGCACAAGAAGAGAATGAGATTTTTTTTCATCCTTCCCTCCTGTTTTTCCAAAATTTATGTTACTTCTTTTTAAATAAATATTTTACACTGATTCCTTTATAGATTCAATTGACCACTTCGTTTTCGATGTAATCTATATTAATAATCGACATTTTTTACCTTCCAGGCGAACTGAGGTAAGGGAGGCAAGAGATGCCAAAGGGCATGACCAGAACCTTAGCATCTTTTCCCCGAATCTTTAGCGCTTCTGAGATGGCTTCTTGGGGGGAGTCAAAACACCGGAAAAACAAATTATTTGTTACCACCAGCGGGAGGTCAGAGATCAGGTAGATCTTATGCTCAAGCTGTATCTTTGCCATCTGGGAGGCGATGTGGCGGCCCTGGATAAATTTATGTTTTAATTCATCCACAAGTTCATCAAGCGAAAGATCCTCTGACAGAGCGCGGGATAAATTTTCCTCACCAATACCTTCTTTACAACAGGCAACAGTCAGGATTATCCCGCCTTTTTTTACTGCAGGCAAAGCATTCTGGATAGCTTTGTGTGCCTGGTAGAGATTTATGTCTTTAGGAAAACCTCCGGGAGAAGTAATGACAATATCAGCCGGTTCATCGATCGGCAGCCTGTACATCCGGTCCAAATATTCTGCTCCTGCCCGGTGCGCAGCAGTCACATCACCAGCCACCACCTTTATTATCTCCTTTTGGGGATTTAATACGGCATTGACCATAAAATCTACTCCAACCATAGCAACTATCTCTTCCAGTTCTTCCCTCAGGGGATTGCCTGTGAGCATACCGGCTTTAGCATCGGGATGAAGAAAGAGGCTGTGATTGGATTCAATAGTAGCCCGGCTGCATACACCGGGAGCCAAAGCTTTGGCACCGCCGCTGTATCCGGCAAAATAATGGAATTCAAGATTTCCGGTTGCTATGACAAAATCAGCCTCAAGAACTTTTCTAAACACTTCCGCTTTCGTCCCCCTGCTTGTGACTCCGATCTGCTCACAATCCTCTAGGTCATGCTCGATACACTCGATCCTCTCATATATATTTTTGCCTACAAGGTCTTTTTTTTCTTCCTCAGTCTGTTTTCTATGCACTCCCAGGCCAAATACTATTTTGACCTGATTGTCATCTATGCCGGCAGTTTTTATCTCCGCTAAAATAGGAGGCAGTAAAACCTTTGAAGGAGCAGGCCGGGTAATATCGCTGACAAGGATCACAATCCTGTCATCAGGGGAAACAAGCTCTTTAAGTTGCTGGCTGCCAATAGGCTCGGCCAGGGACCGCTTTACTTCAGCAGCCGGGTCGTCAATCCCGGCTTTATCCTCAGGTTTTATCATCCCCAGGAAATTGCGGTCGGGAATATCAAGAGAGACAATTTTTT
>CBFDDY010000291.1:0-3659 GCA_965603705.1 uncultured bacterium
AAGCTGTGTTTGCTGGTGATATCGGTTTACTAAAAAAACAAGCTGAGTGAGAAATGAAGCCCCTTTACTCTCATTATAAAATTCTTTCAGATAAGGATTATCTTTTCTATCAAAAACCGCTTTTGCTCCGGTTTTTTTAGCCAGCATTTCGGCAAGCTTCGTCTTTCCCGAATTCATAACTCCCTCGATTGCAATATGCTGGAATTTAAAGTCATGGTCATCAAACATTTGTTCACCAAATACCGCATAAACATAACGAATAAAGAAAATTAAGTCAAATGTATATCAATAAATGTGAATGGAAATAGGGTATGAAAACTACCTATAGGAGCCCAAAGCTTTATGCTTTTTACTTTTTGTTATTAGATTTTTGCTGCTTGCGAATTTGTTCGATTTCTTCCCTGACTGGTATTATAATCCAGGCAATCACATAAAAAAGAAGCATGGGAAAAATGGCTGTCAATAATCCAACAGCAACAAATATCAATCTGATCAAGGTCGAATCGACCTCCAGATACTCTGCCAGCCCAGCGCAAATTCCGCCGAGCATTTTATTACTCTGAGCTCGATATAATTTTTTTGTCATAATTTTCTCTCTATATAATGATACGCATTTTATCCCCAAAAGTTCTTCAAGACAAGATAATATTTCCATTTACTATTTACAATTTTCTATTTTCTATTTACCATTTACAGTACAGGAGGGATACTATGCCCCTACAACAAGTTTTAATCAATGGGTCCTGGCGAGAGCCTAAGTCTCCTCTAGGTCACTTCCAATCTATTAATCCGGAAACAGGAGTTGCTCAAGAAAAGAAATACCCCATTTCCAGTTTTGCTGATATTGAACTTGCCCTTACCGCTTCACACAGGGCTGTTCAAGAACTTAAATCTGTTTCTCCGGAAAATATTGCTAAATTCCTCGAACTCTATGCCTCTAATATCGGAGATCATGCCGACATCTTATCCCAGACCGCTGCAATTGAAACCGCTCTTTCTGAAAAACCCCGTCTTCGTGATGTTGAACTGCCCCGCACTACAGGTCAATTACGTCAGTCAGCAAAAGCTGCTAAAGACCGTTCCTGGTGCCGGGCTACTATAGATACTAAAACAAATATCCGCTCTAAATTTAGCCCTCTGGGAGGGCCGGTTGTTGTTTTCGGCCCCAATAATTTTCCTTTTGCCTTTAACTCTATTTCCGGCGGAGATTTTGCCGCAGCTATTGCCTCCGGAAATCCAGTGATCGCCAAAGCAAATCCCGGCCATCCAAATACAACCAAGATCTTTGCAGAAGCAGCCTTAAAAGCTTTAAAAGAATGCGACCTTCCCCAGACAATGGTCCAGCTTATATATCATTTACAACCTGAAGACGGCTTTAAACTTGTCTCGCATCCCCTAACCGGAGCCACTACATTTACAGGCAGCCGCAAATCTGGCCTTGCTTTAAAACATGCAGCCGAATCAGCTGGCAAAGTAATCTACCTGGAAATGTCAGGCCTCAATCCAGTCTTTATTTTTCCTCAGGCTCTTAAAGAGCGGGGGAGAGAAATCGCAGTAGAACTCACTCAATCCTTTACCATGGGAGCTGGGCAGTTCTGCACTAATCCAGGATTGGTTGTCCTCTTAAAAAATCAGGATACTGAAAATTTCATAAAAACTATAGCTGAAAAACTTAGGTCAACTCCTGCCGGCACTCTTTTAAGCAGGCAAGTACTCGAATCTCTTGCTGCAGCAGTGGCTTTATTAAAAAAATCCGGCGCTGAAATAGTCAGCGGTGGGGAAAAGATTGACCCAAATGCATTCAGTTTTGCCAACACTCTCCTCAAGGTCACAGGAGATAAATTTTTAAATAACAGCAAAAAACTCCAGACAGAAGCATTCGGCCCATCCTCTCTTATAGTAGTTGCAGAAAATATCAAACAAATGATAACTATAGCCGCTCATTTGGAAGGGAATCTCACAGGTTCCATTTACAGCCATACCGATAAAAAAGAAGAATCCCTTTACGCTGAGATTGAAGCAGTTTTGCGGACAAAAGTGGGGCGCTTAATAAATGATAAAATGCCGACCGGTGTAGCTGTCTCTCCGGCTATGAGCCACGGAGGCCCCTTCCCTGCCACCGGACACCCAGGTTTCACTTCAGTAGGGATTCCTGCTGCAATGCTGCGCTTCTCAGCTCTACACTGCTATGATAATGTGAGAAAACACCGCCTGCCAGCTGAACTTAAGGACAAAAACCCCACCGGTAAAATGTGGCGTCTAATTGACGGAACATGGACACAAAAAAATATTCATAAGTATTAGAGAAAAACAATATTTTACGCTGAGGACGCGGGAGACAAGGATAAAAACGATAAAGCATTAGACGCGAATTTTCGCGGATAATACTAAGATGCTTTTTCTTTTTTGGCTTGCCCCCAAAAAACAAAAAGCACCTTCCAATTTGTGCTAGAGCACAAAATAAAAACCTTTCACTCCCATTTCCAGGTTTTTACTTCGCGGAGCGAAGTGATATCAGGTTGATTTCTTTTGCCAATTCAATGGCAAAAGAAATCAACATCTTTGTATTATCAGTGTCCTCAGTGTAAAATTCTCTTTTTTTTGCTTTATCTGTATCTATCCGCGTTAATCCGTGTCAAATTTTCTTCCTAGCAATTTTCTTAATAATGTAACAATAAACAATTTTTATGAATAGTTCAGGTTAGCTTAAGTACGGTTTAATTACCTCAATAAGCTCCGGCAGATCCATTTTAAGCGCCTTTAAGTGCTCGACCTTGGGGATACCATTTTTAGTCCAGCCTCTTCGCTTATAAACTGCGTCAAGCAATTTTTCATATAGTTCTTCTCTGTGTTTTCTTGTGATCTTGACCTTCTCCGCTGTTGATTTTCCTTCCGGATCAATTCCGATTATTTCCTTCATCTGCTGGTCATATCTATCCTGCCTGGATTCATACTCTTCCACGGTCACAGGTCCGGCAGCCCGGTAAGGCTGGGCATCATGTTTCCTCTCTCCATATCCTCTCCTGAGATTAAATATCCTCTGGAAATTATAGACTCGCTCTGACTGCCTTATCAATTCATGCTTGTCAATATTTTTCCCGGTTACAGCATTAAATATTGTGACATAATTATCAAGATGCTCAGGAACTTTAGCTGGGTCATCAGTCTCAGCATTATCCGCTGGTTCAACATCATTCCACGGCAGCTTACATAATCCCATCAGGCCAAACCAGGTTCTGAACATAGGAAAATAATGTAGGGCTTCAGCTTTATCCTCAAATGTGGGGATCTGTTTATTTACCATATCCATAAAGATCAACCAGGCTTCATCATGCTGGGGGCCTTTATTGGTCATGGCAAAACCACCTTGTTGAGCCAAAGATTCTTTTGCTACATACTGGGAATATTCTAATCCTTTGTTTTCCATCCCTATATCCTGGAGGAAATCCGCATCCGCTCCATATTCCTTAACAAATTTTTCTTTCATTTTACGTACACCCAATCCTGCTACCAAGCCAAATCCTTCGCCTTTGGCCATTTGATGAATAATTTCCAAGGAAGCTGCGGCATTTCCAAAATTCAGCTTCAATCCCCCGGTAATGTCTTCATTAATCACCCCATTTTCAAAGCACTCCATGATAAAAGCGACTAAGGTTCCA
>CBFDDY010000292.1:0-3659 GCA_965603705.1 uncultured bacterium
GACTGTGCTGTGAATCCTGAACCTAATGCTGACCAGCTTGCTGAAATAGCAATTGCATCTGCACAGACAGCAATTACTTTTGATATTCAGCCAATTATAGCTATGCTGTCCTATTCTACCGGGGACTCAGGAGTAGGAGAAGATGTAGAAAAAGTAAAAGAAGCCACAAAAAAAGCGAGGGAGCTGGCAAAAAAATATTCTATGGAATTAAAAATCGAGGGCCCTATTCAGTATGATGCTGCTGTTGATCTTGGAGTAGCGCAAAAAAAGCTACCAGAAAGTGACGTGGCCGGGAAAGCAACTGTGTTAATTTTTCCGGATTTAAATACAGGAAATAATACCTATAAGGCTGTCCAAAGGTCAGCTGGGGCTGTGGCAATAGGTCCAGTCCTTCAAGGGCTTAATAAACCCGTAAATGACTTGAGCCGGGGATGTACTGTTTCAGATATAGTTAATACTGTGGCTATAACTGCAATCCAGGCTCAAGCAGAAAAGAAAAAATCTTAATAAAATATAACTTTCCAGGATCTTGCTGCAAGGACTATAATGATGGAAAGAGAGAAATATTAGGAAATAATGAATAATTTTGAGATTTATTACACGGCAGCAGTAGTTATCCTTATGTCAATTTCCTTAATAAAAGAAATAGCTAAACCGGCCCTAATTATTTTCTCTGCCCTAATATTGCTTATTTTAGGCAATGTTATTACAGTTTCAGAAGCTTTTGTCGGTTTTTCAAACCACGGGATGTTGACTGTTGGGATATTATTTGTTGTTAGTTCAGCCCTGCAATGTTCAGCTTCATTTGGCTGGACAACTACAAAAATATTAGGAAATAGTAGTAATATTACCTTGAGATACCTAAGATTAATGTATCCTGTTTCTTTTTTATCCGCTTTTCTTAATAATACACCCATAGTCGCAACTTTAATTCCAGTAATCAAAAGTTGGGCAAAGCGCCATAAACTAATGCCCTCTAAATTTCTAATCCCTCTATCCTATGCCGCAATTTTAGGCGGAACATGTACGCTAATTGGCACAAGTACAAATCTTGTTGTACATGGGTTGTTAATGGAAAATGGTTTAGAGGGGTTTTCATTTTTTGAAATTGGAAAAGTGGGGCTTCCTGTTGCTGTTTTAGGGATATTATTTTTCTCAATAGTTGACCATCGTTTATTGCCATCGAGAAAGGATACTATTGTTCAATTAGGGGAACAAACGAGAGAATTTGTAGTTGAAATGCAGGTTGGCGCTGATTTCCCTCATATAGGAAAAAGTATCGAAACAGCTAATCTACGTCACTTACAAGGTCTGTTTTTATTCCAAATCATCAGAAAAGATAAAGTAATTTCTTCGGTGTCCCCAGAAGAGAAAATTTTGGTTAATGACCACCTGTTTTTCACCGGATTGCCTGAAACAATTTTTGAACTTCAGAAAATTCCTGGATTATTTGTCATTAAGGATTCAGAGTTTAACATGAAAAATCTGGATTCTGATAAAACAAATACATATGAAGCTGTAGTTTCCAATTCTTCGACATTAGTTGGACAGACTGTCCGTGAAAGTAAATTTCGGGATAGATATAATGCTGTAATTTTAGCAGTGCATCGCAGCGGCACTAGAGTGAATAAAAAAATTGGAGATATTATAATAAAGCCGAATGATACTTTATTTATACTTGCTGAAAAAGGATTTGACAAAAGCTGGTATCATTCTGTTGATTTTTCCCTGGTTTCTGCCAGTGTAGATATTTATTCAAAACCAACCTGGAAGGGAAATGTTTCCTTGATTTTATTAGTATTTATGGTACTTGCTGCAGCTCTAAAAATAACTCCTATGCTTATGGCTGCGGCAATAACTGCAATTTTAATGGTTTCGCTAAATATAATAAATCCCACTAAAGCTAAAAACTCGATTGATTTTGATGTATTGCTTATTATTGCATCCGCATTTGGTATTGGGAAGGCTATGACTAATTCCGGTTTGGCAGATTTAATAGCAAATGGCTTGATTAATTCACTTGAAGGTTTTGGAATAATCGGAATTATAGCAGGTATATTTTTTATAACCAGTTTTTATACAGAGCTAATTACAAACAATGCAGCTGCCGCACTTATATTTCCAATTGCTCTTTCCACTGCTCAAAATTTACAGATCGCACCTAAACCCATTATGATTACTATTGCTATTGCCGCTTCCGCTTGTTTTGCAACCCCAATTGGATATCAAACCAATCTGATGATATATGGCCCCGGAGGGTATAAATTCAAGGATTTTCTTAAAGTAGGTATTCCTATGAATCTTCTGGTAGGAATCTTAGTTACTTGTATTGTGTATTTACTTTTTTATATGTAAAACCGGAAAAGCTATTTACCTTGACTTAATAGAACGACATCTTTTAGAATGCAATATATGGCTAAAGACAAGGTTACCTTGAAAATTCCCAGACCCCTTTATGAGAGACTCAAGACTGTAATCCAAGAGAGTGGATTCAGCAGTGTCAATGAGTTTGTAGTATATATATTAAGGGACCTCATGTCTGTAAAAAGCAAAGGCAAGAAAGATCTTTCTGCAGAAGAAATAGAAGCCATCCAACAAAGGCTAAAAAATCTTGGATATTTTTAAGCTACCCTTCTTAGACAACCTCCCTCTTAAGATTTTGTCTTTCCCTGGATAACATTCCACCCCAAATCAAAAAATTTCCGATTATTTAAAAAATAAAAAAACATATTGACAGTATATTATAATTGGAAAACAATCTTACTATTATTAGAATACTATTGGAGTTTATACAGCTAAACATCAAAACAAAAGAAAAAACTATTTCAAGTAAGGGGGAATCATGCATTTATTTGAATTTTCCCTCGCAATAATAGTCCTTGCATTTATCTGTGAGTATGTTGATTCATCTTTGGGCATGGGATTTGGAACCACGCTTACCCCTCTTTTATTGATCTGGGGATATAGCCCCCTTCAAATTGTTCCTGCTATTTTATTATCTGAGTTAATTTCAGGATTGAGTGCAGCTTTTTTACATCACCGCTTAAAAAATGTTGACTTTAAGATCGGCACAGATGACTCTAAGACAGCACTTGTTCTAGCAGTTTGCAGTATATTTGCAACTATTGCTGCTGTTTTTGTTGCTATGAATTTGCCGAAGTTTTATGGGAAGCTTTATATCGGAGTGCTTGTATTCAGCATGGGGCTGCTGATCCTGATCAACTTAAACCGCACATTTAAATTCTCATGGCTTAAAATCTCTTCTCTTGGGCTGTTGGCAGCATTTAACAAGGGAATAAGCGGAGGAGGTTATGGTCCTTTAGTAACCAGCGGTCAAATTCTATCTGGAGTAAAGTCTAAAAATGCAATAGGGATTACTTCTCTTTCTGAAGGATTGACGTGTTTTGTAGGAGTTATCACTTATTTGATCTATGCAAACCACTCAATCGAATGGGATATTGCCCCTTCACTAATATTAGGAGCCATTCTTTTTGTTCCTTTTGCGGCTTATACAGTCAAGAGATTTAAGAATACGCATCTTAAGTTGATTGTGGGAATAGCTACTCTAATACTTGGATTAGTTACTCTGGGAAAATTATTTCTCTAACCTGACCTATTCATAAAAAAATGGCGATGTTTTTATTATTATTTTCTTTTCA
>CBFDDY010000293.1:0-3624 GCA_965603705.1 uncultured bacterium
AAAAAGAATGAAAAAAAATATCATATTCAGCATTATATTTTTGTTTTTTCTAACTTCAATCATGCAAGGAGCCATCCTGCCTGACGAAGAAAAAAATATAACAACAATTATCCTCGTAAGACATGCAGAAAAAGCCCAGGACGGCACCTCTGACCCACCCCTTACCTCTGAAGGTAAAGCCCGCGCTCAAGAATTAGCGTACATATTGAAACATGTCCCCCTTGATGCCGTCTATTCAACTCCCTACAAAAGAACACAGCAGACAGCTCTGCCAACAGCAGAAGCCCACAGCCTGCAGATAAATTCCTACTCCTCCGGAGAAGAAGAAAGCTTCCTCAAAAAAATTCTCAGCAAACATGCAGGGGGAAATGTCCTTATAATCTGCCACTCAAATACAGTACCTGTGTTAGCCAATCACTTATCAGGCAGCACTCAATTCTCGCCTCTGGATGATTTCACTTATGATAATATCTTTATCGCCTCAGTCCCGCAAAAAGGACATCCAGTAATAATCCGACTTCGATTCGGAGAGCATACACCGGAATTAATCAAGTATAAAAAAAAAAATTCCGATCGTAAAGAGCCGCACCCATGTTACATATCAGAAACTTCAGTATCATAGCCCACATCGACCACGGGAAGTCCACCCTGGCGGACAGGCTCATCCAGGCATCGGGGCTGGTCTCTCAGAGAGATTTTCGGGATCAGATGCTGGACACCATGGAACTCGAGAGAGAGCGCGGGATCACCATCAAGAGCCAGACGGTCACCCTCCCCTATACAGATAAAAAGGGTAAAGAATACGAACTCAACCTAATCGACACTCCGGGCCATGTGGATTTTTCCTATGAAGTATCCCGAGCCCTAGCCTCCTGTGAAGGTGTCCTCCTCCTGGTGGATGCTTCCCAGGGCGTGGAAGCCCAGACGGTGGCCAACCTGTATGTGGCTATGGAAAACGACCTAGCCATCATCCCTGTTATAAACAAGATAGACCTTATCGCCGCAGATATAGAAGGGACTAAGAAACAGATCGAACACGAACTGGGGCTCGATCCGGACATGGCCATCCTGTGTTCCGCTAAAGAGGGGACCGGAGTGGACGCGATATTCGAGGCCCTAGTAAGGCACATCCCTCCTCCCGAGGGCAGTGCCGATGCACGGCTTCAATCCCTCATCTTCGATGCCCAATATGATTCTTATCGGGGAACTATCATCGCCTGCCGCATATTCGAAGGGGCTGTTAAGCCCGGTGACATCATCCGCCTCCTGTCCAATGGAGCGACATACAAAGTGGAAGAGGTGGGTCTTTTCCAGATAGCCCAAAAAACCAAAGCAAGCCTATCCGCCGGGGAAGTGGGATACATCACGGCTGGCATCAAAAAACTAGGAGATACCCGCATCGGGGACACCATAACTCTGGACACGGATCCCAGCACAGAACCCCTGGCCGGGTTCAAGGAAGCCAAACCCATGGTCTTCTCCTCTATCTATCCCATGGCGTCCGATGAGTACCAGTCGCTGCGCGATGCCCTTGAAAAATACCAGCTTAATGACGCCTCCCTAACCTATCAAAAAGACTCGTCAGCGGCCCTGGGACAGGGATTCAGGTGCGGCTTCTTGGGTCTCCTGCATCTGGAGATATTTCAGCAGCGCCTGGACCGGGAATACGACCAGTCGATCGTCATGACCGTACCCAGCGTGGAGTACAGGTTTACCCTCAAAAACGGGGAAACACTCACCATAGATAATCCCCACTATTACCCAGATCCAGCCCAGATCCAGGGCACGGAAGAGCCGTACATAAAGGCCTCTCTGTTTTTTCCCGAAAAGTACATGGGCATGGTGATGAAGCTATGCCTGTCCCGCCGGGGCAGCAATCCTCACACAAACTACCCGACGCCGGAGAGAATCGAGCTCATCATGGAAATGCCCCTGGCCGAAGTCATATATGACTTCTATGACACGCTGAAGACCATAACCCAGGGATACGGGTCCCTTGACTATGAGTCGATCGACTACAGAGAGAGCGACCTGGTGCGGCTGGATATTCTGGTCAACGGGGAGAAGGTCGATGCATTGTCCCTCATCGTACACCGGGACAAAGCCAGAGACTGGGGAACCAAGATCTGCAGCCGGCTGAAAGACGAGATACCCAGGCACCAGTTCAAGATACCCATCCAGGGAGCCATAGGCGGCAACATCATCTCGAGATCCACCATCTCACCCTACAGGAAAGATGTGACTGCCAAGCTCTACGGAGGGGATGTCACCCGTAAGCAGAAGCTCCTCAAGAAGCAGAAAAAGGGCAAGAAGCGCATGAAAATGGTGGGGGCGGTCATGATCCCTCCGAGCGCCTTTGCCGCAGTTCTAAAGACAAAAGACAGGTGAGACACGCTTCCCGTATAGCCTATTTCTTGCGGACTTCTTGTTGACAGTTTATGTTTGTTCTTTGTGTTATTGTTGATGTAGCAGCTCATAGGAAAATTATAAAAGGAGAACCATAAATGAAACCTAAAAGGATTGTTTTCCTCTGTTTATCTCTCTTGTTGATCTGCCTCTCTACTTCATTTGCTTTCAATCCAGATGAAGTTCAGGAAACAGGAGAATTCGCCAATTATGAAGAGATGCGGCAGCATATCGGGGCGCTTTACCAGCAGAAGAATTACCAGGAAGCGGCTGATCTGCTGGAACGGGCCTTGCACCGGTTTCCCGATCATATTCTAGCCAACTCCTATAACTTGTCTTTGATGTATACACATCTCGCTGAATATACAAAAGGCGCTCAGGCACTTCTCTCTGGATTGGAGCATGATATTTTTTACAGTAAATATGCCTTTGCAGGCAAAATCTGGGCTCCCTTAAAAGAGACAGACGCTTTTAAGAAATTTAAAGAACAAAACGAGGCCATAATGATTGAGGCACAAAAAAAGGCCAAACCGGAAATTTTTGTCCTCAAGCCCGAAGGATTTTCCCCATCGAAAAAGTATCCGCTGTTTATCGCCCTGCATGGAGGAGGAGGGAATATCGCCGGATTTAAAAATAACTGGTCGTCTTCAAAATTAAAAAAAGATTTTATCACGGCTTATCTTCAGTCTTCCCAGGTTATTGCTATGGATGGGTACAACTGGACGGAAGATATCGAGCTGACAATAAAGGAAATTGATGCGGCCTACAAGAAGATAGTCAAAAATTACCCTATTGATACCCAAAATGTCCTTATCGGCGGTTTTTCATCGGGCGGAGTGGCGGCCCTCAATGTGATTCTGGAAAGCACCATACCGGTAGCCGGTTTTGTCGTTTTATGTCCCGCCCGTCCTAAGGGCTTTTCCATCGATCGAGTAAAAATGGCCAAAATGAGAGGCGTTCGCGGGACACTATTAACGACAGAGATGGATCCCCGACTCCCGGATCAGAAGAAGATGGCGGAAATGTTCAAAACCGAGGAATTTCCTTTGCAGTTTATCGTCACACCCAATATCGGGCACTGGTTCCCGGAGGATATGGATAATAAAATCGATTCGGCAATCGATTTTATTCAGAGGAAAGAGAAATGAAGATTCAAGATATCCCCTTCACTATCACCAATTGGAAGCGGATCACTTTTGAGGAATACAAAGGAGAGAC
>CBFDDY010000294.1:0-3611 GCA_965603705.1 uncultured bacterium
ATGTTCCCTTTATCCTGGAAGTTACATCTGCCCACCGGACTCCGGAAAGAACAAAAGATCTTATCCGGACTTTTGAGGAAAATGGTGGAGAAATCTTTATAGCAGTCGCTGGGAAAGCTGCCCATCTGGCAGGAGTAGTTGCTTCACACACTACTTGTCCAGTAATCGGAGTTCCTGTGGGAGGATCAACTGTTAATGGCTATGATGCTCTCCTTTCTACAGTCCAGATGCCAAAAGGAGTGCCTGTCGCCTGCATGGGGCTCGGAAAATCAGGGGCTATTAATGCTGCCCTTTTATCTGTTCAGATATTAAGCCTGAAAGATGAGTTTTTGAAAAAGAAACTAATAAATTACCGGAAAGAAATGGCTGCTCAAGTGGAAAAAAGTTCAGAAGATGTGAAAGGGAGGCTATGACATCTTTCTCCATCCAAAGTTTTGGATGCCGGGTCAACCAGGCTGAAGCATTTTGTTGGGTGGATGAATTCCAGAGAAAAGGATTAAGATACGAGCAAGATTTTTCTAAAAGCGATCTGGTAATAGTAAATACCTGCACTATTACTTCCCGGGCTGACCGGGATGTGAGGCGTTTTATAAGCAGAGTCATCCGTCTAAATCCTGAGGCGAAGCTGATTGTAACCGGCTGCTTTGTTGAAAGGGCTCCTGAGGAATTAAAGGCTCTTCCCAAAGCCTGGCTAGTGTATTCCAATCAGGAAAAAGCTGAGCTCCCTGAGGGAATACTTTCCCGGGTGGATACAAACAAAGGGGATCTTATTAAGCCCTATCGGTCCCGTCCTTTAGTAAAGATCCAGGATGGTTGTGATTTCAACTGTACATTTTGTATTATTCCCAGGGTAAGAGGCGGGAGCATAAGTTATTCCCAGGAGAGGATACTTGAGTTGGTCAAAGGGTATATAAACAGAGGCTTCCGTGAGATCATTCTTACCGGAATACATCTATGCCTTTACGGACGGGATATGCAGCCAAAAAGATCGCTGCTTAACCTGCTGGAAGCTGTGAGTGAAATGAAAGGCCTGGCAAGGATCAGATTGAGCTCACTTGATCCGCGGTTTATGGACAGCGCTTTACTTGAGTGTCTGGTATCGAATCATAAAATAGCACCTCATTTCCATCTTTCCCTTCAACATGGCTCAGATAATATTATCTCACAAATGGGAAGGAAGATAACCGTGGCAGATTACCGCAAGATACTTGAATTTCTTTACTCGGGTTGTCCCAATGCAGCTTTGGGAGCGGATATTATTGTAGGATTTCCCGGAGAAGGGGAAGAGGATTTTCGGGAAATGTATTCCTTCCTGGAAAAATCACGCTTGACCTATTTGCATGTTTTCAGCTTTTCCCCCAGGCCAGGGACTCCGGCTGCCGGCTGGCCTCAGGTAAATATAAAGGTCAAAAAGAAACGTTCTGAACTGTTGAGGCAATTGTCAAAAGATAAAAGAGAGCTTTTTTTGCGGCGATTTTTAGGAAAAAAACTCGAGGCTGTGGTAATAAAAAAAGCAAAAAATGGAGCCCGGGTACTGACAGGGAATTATATCGAAGTATTTGTCCCTGACTGCTCTGTTGAGGCAGCAAAGTTAGTGCAGGTTAGGTTAAATAAGATCTCCGGAGATGAAGTTATAGGCAAGATTAATGGTTAAAATAAAAAAACTTTCAAAAAATGTATCTCAAAAAATAGCTGCCGGTGAGGTGATTGAACGGCCATCTTCGGTGGTAAAGGAATTGGTGGAAAATTCTCTTGATGCCGGCGCTGATGATATCAGAGTAGAGCTTTTAACAGGGGGGAAAGGCCTGATCCAAGTTGCTGATAATGGCTGCGGTATGAGCGGGGAAGATGCCCGCTTGTGTTTTGAAAGCCATGCTACCAGCAAGATATCTAGAGAGGATGACCTGCAACGGATTTCCACCCTGGGTTTTAGAGGCGAAGCCCTGGCCAGTATATCCGCGGTTTCCCGGGTAACGCTTAAAACTTCAGAGGAGGCGGGAAAAAAAGGAACTCTTCTAGTCCGGGAAGAAGGAGAATTGCAGAAGGAAGCTGATATTGCCTTTCCCCGCGGTACAAGCCTGGAGGTAAAGGACCTTTTTTTTAATTTGCCTGCCCGGAGAAAATTCCTCCGTTCAGAACGTGCTGAACTTAACCGGGTTGTAAAATATATGACGAATGTGGCTTTATCCTACCCTGAAGTTAAGTTTTTTTTAAAACATGGTTCGCGCAAGGTTTTTAACTATCCGGCGGTTAAGAATTTAAAGGAGAGGATATTCCAGGTGCATGGAATTACGTTGCTGGAGGGCCTTGTGGAAGTGGATTACCATGATGAAGCGCTGGGTCTTTTAGGCTTTACCTCGCGGCCTCCTTCTGCCCGGGGGGACAGAAGACTTCAGTTGTTTTTTGTAAACAATCGGCCGGTAAGAGACAATACTCTTCAGGCGGCCTTAAATCAGGCATACAGGGGCTTGCTTGAGAAGGGGCAGTTTGCAGTAGCTTTTCTCTTTTTAGAAGTGCCACCGACTGAAATCGATGTTAATGTCCATCCAGCCAAGGCTGAAGTTAGATTCCGTGATAACCGCTCTATTTTCCAGTTTATATATAGAAGTATCGGAAATGCTGTACTTAAAGAACTGGGAGTTAAAGAGATCTATCCAAAGCAGAGGGAAGGGAAGGAACCGCCATATATAATCCAGGAAAGGCAGCAGAAACCACTTTTATATCAAAAAGGAGAGGATCTGACCTTTCCCGGAAAACCTTTCCCGGTTCTGGGGGAAAAAAAGGCCGAACCGCAGGTGCTAGGGCAGTACTTGAATTTTTATATTATAGCGGCAGATGATAAAGGAATTCTTATCATTGACCAGCATAATGCTCATGAACGGGTTCTGTTTGAAAAATACCAGCAAATTGACCGAGGAAAAAAATGGCCGAGCAAAATGGCCCTTACTCCCCTGCTTTTTGAGCTTTCTCCCTCTCAAATAGTAAGCCTGGAGGAAAACCGGGAGCTTATGGAAGAGACGGGTTTTCGAGTGGATTCCATGGGGAGTAACAGCTATGCTTTGAAAGAATACCCGGATATCTTTAAAGAATCAGCTGCAAAGTCGGTATTTTTTAGTATACTCGAAGGAGTCGGCCGGGAAAAAATCGAGCATAAAAAGCACTTAATCCTGGCAACTATGGCCTGCAAAAGCGCTATCAAAGCCGGAGAACCTTTATCCATGGAAAAAATGGCTTATCTGGTAGAGGAGTTGTTTAAAACAGAAAATTCTGCCTTATGCCCCCACGGCCGTCCGATTGTTTTACGCATAAGCAAGCAGGAAATAGAAAAAGGGCTCAAGAGATGAATCTGAGGGCGTGGCTCTGCCTTAAGCTAATGGGAAGCTGAGCCGGGGTGTCTCCGTCCTCACTCCACCCATCCCCCAGTGGGTCCCTTACGTTTAAACAATATTATATCCTTACGGCTTGAATATTTTGGCCATTTATAAGATAATGGGGCTCCTGTTGTTGAAATTATCCGGGGAGTAGCGTAGCTTGGTTTAGCGCGCCTGCTTTGGGAGCAGGAGGTCGCCGGTTCAAATCCGGCCTCCCCGATTTGGGGTCAGGCCTTTAAA
>CBFDDY010000295.1:0-3583 GCA_965603705.1 uncultured bacterium
TATCATAATAAAAAGACAATAGTACAGCATAATTGAATATTGCTGTCAAGGATATATTCATTTTTTCTGTGAATATTTGCTGAAAAAAGAATTATACTTGCTGCCTTCTAGCGGCAGGGTTTGATATTCCCCATGCTAAAAACAGAAGTGTGAAGGAATTGATAAGAAAAAGATACCTTGTTAGCATTTGGAGGCCGACCAGAGGAATAAGTACTGAAGAGACAACCAACGCTCCTAGAAAAGAGCCGATCAGGTCTAATCCATAGCCGAGTCCGTAGTTAGAGCTTTTTTGCAGAAAAAGCCGGTTGGATATGACAAATAAATGGCCGCATACAGCTCCAAATAAAAGCAGGAATACAAAAAATAGAAACAGAGGGATCTGCTGTTTTAAGGCAGTAAGGAGTAAAAAAATAAATATTATAAATATGAATTGAATAAGCATTAGATCAGAGAGGTGAGGATTATTTTTTATTGTCCCGCTGAAAGCTCCCAGGCAAAGCCCCAACATAAAAAAGGAAAAAAGCAAGGCCAGTCCCAAATAAATATAACCATGAAAGGTTTGAAAAGCTAGTATTAAAATGATTTCAATAGTTATGCTTGATAATCCCATAACAAAAAGCGGAATCAAATAGAATGATATACGAGAACGTTTCAGCCCGGCTGTGGTTAAAAAAAGAAGGAACAGGATAAGGGGGAGGTCGAGAAGCCAGAATTTGCCTGACCGGGATAGAAAAGCGAGCAATGAGGTTTCCAGCCCCCTGAACTGAGTAGACCAGAGCACAGAGTTGAAAAAATAACTTACAGGTTTTAGATCATGGTTTATTTTTCCTTCACCTTCCAATATCTTTTGTTTTAAAGAGTCTTTTCTAAGGGGGGAGAGGCGTGAAAACAAAAGTTGTGGATTGATGTAAACATTATTGAGCTCAAGTTTTTCTATCTCCTGGGAAATTTCTTTATATTCTAAGGTTATGGGCTGTGATGAGGCTAAAAAAATATTAGTGGCTCCCGGCACTATTTCAACAAAGGGAAAAGTTTTTTTTAAGGTCCGGTAAAGAGAGGATAGATAATCCTGAAGTTCTGGGCTGATGTAATTTTCAGCAGATGATGTCCGGAAAGAAAAAATTCCTTTTTTTAACAATTTTGCTTTTACTGTTAAAAAAAATTCTTGTGTATAAAAGCGGTTTATCTGAGCTGTTACCGGGTCCGGCAGGTTAAGAATTATGGCATCATAGTTTTTTTGAGTATTATTAAGAAATAACCTGCCGTCTTTAAAATAAGTATTTATACGCGGGTTCTGGAATATGCGGCTTTCCTCTACTGGAAGGAATTTTTTTGAAAAACGGATGATCTCCGGGTCGAGTTCAACGTAATCTAGGCTTGCATTAGGATACTTTAATATTTCTTTAAGGCTTCCTCCGGCTCCTCCTCCGATAAGGAGTACATTTTTTGCTTGAGGATTTTGTAATAGAGCAAAATGAACCGATTCTTCAGAGGAAGCTTTATTAGGATTAGAATAGATCAGGAAACCATTGTTGTAGAGTGATATCTGCTCCTTATCTTTTAAGACCTGGAGTTTTCCGTAAGGGGTGTCCCTGCTTGCTATCAGGTTAAAAGGAGACCAGAATATTTTCTGGGTTGGGAAATCCAAGGCCCAGAACAAAGAAAAAAGGATCAGCGAGAAAATAAGCAGTATGGGGTTACGTTTTTTTCTAAATATTAAAAAGACTATTAGAGCACTAAAGCCGGCTATGAGAATTGATACTTGCCAGTTGGAAAATAAAGGGATCAGGATAAAATATACTGCTGCTCCGGCTATGGCTGAACCGAGTGATTCTATCATATACACTCGAGGAAGATTACCTTTGAGGTAGTAAGTGTTAAAGACAAATAAAATACCAAGGGGGAAGGATATAAAAAAGGAAAATCCCATAGAAAACAGGATTATAGATGTTAAACCAGTGATTTCCCCCGGAAGAGTGTTGAGGGCGAAGCGTGAAAGCCTTAATCCTATCAGGCAGAAAGGGAATATTATTATGACCAGGAAGTACAGCCGGACAAATTTTGTCAGGCTGAATTTTATTTTTGAGGCGGCAAGACTTCCCAGACCTGTCCATAGAAGCCAAAAGGAGAGGAGGATTCCAATAGTAATTTCATTTCCATAAAAATGTACTGAAAACTCCCTGATTAAAACTATCTGGAAAGATAAGGCTAAGAATCCTAAGATAAAAGCAGGAAGGTATTTTTTTAAGCCCATATGCCTGGTATCCGGGTATTACAAAAAGCACAGTGTCCATTTTTTAGGTTGAACTGCTTGATGATATATCCTTGTCTCTGGATGATAATGTTTTTGCATTTGGGACAATAGGTATTTTCAGCTTTGTGCCCGGGGACATTACCGATATAGACATAGTTAATGCCTGCTTTTCCAGCTATGTCGGCAGCTTTTTCCAGGGTAGAGACTGGAGTAGATGGGAGGTTTTTTAACAAATAATGTGGATGGAACCTGGAAAAATGCAGGGGCACATCAGGCCCTATCTCATTTGCTATCCACTGGCATATATCTCTGAGCTCCTTAGAGTTATCATTTAAGGTCGGGATGACAAGATAGACGATTTCAAGCCAGATGCTGGAAGAAGCTATGATTTTGATGGCCTCAAGAACTGGTTTAAGTTCTCCCCTTACATATTTGCTATAAAAATCCTGCGTAAATGCTTTTAGATCAATCTTTATTGCATCTACTACCTGGATCAATTTTTCCAGAGGCTCCGGATTTATATGTCCTCCAGTGATGACGACATTTTTAAGTCCTTTTTTCCTTGCGATTAAAGAAGTGTCATACATGTATTCGTAAAAAACAACAGGTTCGGAGTAGGTATAGGCGATAATGGGGCAGTTATATTTTTGGGCGGATTTAACGACTTTGTCTGGAGGAAAGTCTATGTGGTCTATTTGTTCAGGCCTGACTTGGGAAATTTCCCAGTTCTGACAGAATTTGCAATTCACATTACATCCGGCAGTAGCTATGGATAAAGTTGGAGTTCCTGGAAGAAAATGGAACAAAGGTTTTTTCTCAATAGGGTCAACATGAATAGAACATGCTTTTCCATAGACCAGGGTGTAGTATATGCCGTCAATGTTTTCCCTTACGCCGCAGTAGCCTCTTTCTTTGTCTCCAAGTTTGCAAATGCGAGGGCATAGAACACACTCGATCTCTCTATCAGGGTGTTTTTTATAAAACTTTGCTTCTACTTTAGATAGGTTATAGGGATTTTGAAAGGCATCAAGATCCATAAGTAATGGTCTTAATCCGGAACCTGCGACAGTTCCAGCCGCAGCTGAGAGTTTAATAAATTTACGTCTATTCATAAAAAATGTCGCGATGAATGATACTTAGAAATTTAAGCTAAATTTCCTCTCTTATAATATTGATGTCAGCCGGGGAAGCATTTCCCAGCTTCATTTTTCCCGCTGTTTTTATATATAGCGGTTCCCGACCTTCTTCCTTTAAAGTCGGCAGTCCTTTTGCAAAGCGTAGTTCTTCAATGATCTGCCAGGAGGCAAAGTCTGCGGCTACCGGATCAAG
>CBFDDY010000296.1:0-3581 GCA_965603705.1 uncultured bacterium
CCGCAAAACCGGACTTTATCTCTGGATTTTAATTCTTTGACAGCATCCAGAAAAATCGTATTTTTCAGGTCCTCGACTGTGGCCGGCATATGGGTCATTAAGCAATCAATATAATCGGTCTGCAGCCTTTCCAGACATTTCTCCGCTCGCTCGATAATAGATTCTTTGGTGTCATCTTTCCGGACTCCCAGCTTGGTGGTAATAAATACTTTTTTCCTGTCCCTCTTCTTGATCACACTCCCAATAAATCTCTCTGAACGCCCCCGGCCATAGTTTTCAGCAGAATCAATGTAATTTACTCCCGAATCTAAAATCGCCTCCAGTAAAGCTCCGTCTGCCAGCTCCCCGCTGCCAAAGCCAATATCAGAAACTCTGAAACCGGTGCGGCCGAGAGTACGGTATTCTTTTATTCTTAGATCACCTTCACCTGGATTGGACTCTGAGCTGAACAGGTTTTTTGAATCCTGTAATCCAGCCCCAGCAATAGCGGCAATAGATCCACCGATAAATCTTCTCCGGCTCAGGCCTCTTTTTTCTTTTCCTGTAATCTTTTTCTTTTTTTGCATTTCTCTCCTCATCTTTGCATAGATATAAGCTTATTATCACCATCTTTTATATTTGGTCAATACAAAACAGGAGTCTGGAGTTCCCCCAATTTTTTAAACTTACAGGAGAGGTAAGGCCTGGACACAGGTAAGTCCCTGCGAAAGACAGGGATTTCCCCCAGCGGGGAAATCCCTTCCTGTCCTCACAACGCTCTCCTCGAGATTCTCTCGAGGAACCATGCCCGCGTTGTTCCGGATGGCTTTCTCCGGGATTTACACGTATCCTTGCCAGCTCGAAGTCTGAATTATTCGCGAGAGCCTTTTTTTTTATGAATAGTTCAGGCTAGTTGTGCTATAATACATTTTTTTATAAAAAATGATGGATAATAAAAGAGTAGTCATCACAGGTATGGGAACAATCAATCCCCTCGGTGACACACTCGAGGATTATTACAAAAATCTTATCGCCGGGAACTCAGGAATAAAGAAGTGGGAATCTATAGACCTTACAGAAGTCGAATGCAAATTAGGCGGAGATTTAGGCGCCTACGATACTAAAGCTGCTCTAGAAAATTTAAGAGAACCTATCTCTGAAAAACTGCACAAAAAACTCCGCAAGCTCTTCCGTACTATGACCTTCTCCAATAAAACAACCACCTTGACCGCAATTCAAGCCTTCCTGGATGCAGGATTATTCGAAGCAAAAACCGACTCCTTTCGCATAAGTGTCCCGGTCGCTGGGCATAATTTTAATTCAAAATATATTCTCAAAAATAATCATCAGTTTGAAGAGGAACCGGCCTACATCGACCCCCTCTTCGGAGTCGAAGCTCTTGACTCCAATATCCCGGCTACAATTTCAGAGGTTCTTAAAGCTCAAGGGCCTGCTATGACTCTGGGTGGAGCCTGTGCCAGCGGTAATCTTGCCCTTAGGGAGGGATTTCGTGATATAACAAGTGGAGAAAGCGATATTGCCGTAACCTCAGGAGCAATATTCGACATGACCGCAGCTGATGTACATGCCATGGCATTTCTCAATACTCTAGTCACTGATCCTAAATATTTAGACAAGCCGGAAACAGCATCCCGCCCCTTTGACATAAACCGAAGCGGCTTTGTCCCTTCCCACGGCGCCGGCACGATCATCCTAGAAGAATTGGAATTCGCCCGCAAACGCGGGGCCAAGATCTATGCTGAACTCTTAGGAGTTGCAGCTAATTCCAACTCCGATCATCTCCCGGCTCCCTCAGATGAAACCCAGGGACTGCTTATAAAAAAACTGCTCCACATGACCGGCACCCATCCTGAAGAAGTAGACTATGTTAATTGCCATGCCACAGCAACTACAATTGGTGACATAAAGGAGATCAATGCCATAAAAATGGCATTTGGAAAACATGCCTATAAAATAAAATTGAATGCCCCGAAATCCATGCTGGGCCATGTCTGCTGGTCAGCCCCTATTGTTGAAACAATCGGCGGTGTCCTCCAAATGCAGTACGGAAAACTGCATCCCTCCATAAATATCGACGAACTCGACCCCCAAGTCGACCTTGACGTATGTAAAGACGGACCAGTTGACCATCAGATAAATATTATGTTAAAAAACTCCTTCGGATTCGGAGGAATAAATTCTTGTTCATTAATAAAAAGATTGAGAGAGTAAGCTATGAATGTATTTATAACCGGCGGTTCTAGAGGAATCGGCAGGGCAACTGTTCTCAAATTCGCTCAAAAAGGATGGGGATGTGCTTTTACCTATATTAAAAATAGTGCAGCAGCCGAAGAAACAATCAGCCTGGCAAATAAGATAAATCCTGAGCTTAAAATTAAATCTTTTCAGCTTGACATCAAAGACCCAAAGCAGGTGGAAAAGGTTGTTGAAACCGCTTTAAATGACTTTGAAAATATCCATGCAGTAGTAAACAATGCTGCTGTAGTCAGAAATAATGCCGCTGTTATGATGAGTGATGAAGAATGGACTGAGGTCCTGGATGCTAACCTTTCCGGCCCATTTTATGTCACTCGTAGTTTATTAATGCATTTCATCTCCAATAAAATCGGACGGATAATTAACATATCATCTCTGGCTCAAGATGGCTGTAGTGGTCAGGTAAATTATGCCGCCAGTAAGGCCGGACTTATCGGCATGACCCGGACACTTGCCAAAGAATACGGTCCCAAGGGGATAACATCTAATATAGTTACAGTAGGATATGTTCAAACCGAAATGACAAAAGAACATATGGCCGGACAACTCCATGACTTCTGGATGAAACACTGTCCTTTGAAAAAAATCAGTTCCGCCGAAGATGTTGCCCATCTTATATATTTCCTCTGTTCCCAGGAAGGAAGCTTTATCAACGGAGAGGTAATCCGTATTTCCGGTGGCCTGACTTATGCACCCTGATAATAGGAAAAAGGGAAAACTTATGAAAAAAATCGGAATAGAAAAAATCAATTTATACGGGTGTTCATTGTGCATGTCCCAAATAGATTTGGCCGTAGCCCGGGGGAGAGATCCAGAGCGGGTAGTCAAAGCTTACATGATAGACACCCGTTCTTTAAATCCTCCCTATGAGGATACAGTTACAATGAGCGTCAACGCAGCCAAGCCAATGTTATCTGAAAAAGACAGAGAGGACATCGGACTTCTTATTGTCGGGACGGAAGGATCAGTGGATTTTGGAAAACCGATCTCAACTAATGTCCACGAAGCCCTCGGGCTTCCTCCCAATGTCAGAAATTACGAGACAAAACACGCTTGCTACAGCGGCATTGCTGCCCTGGATTCTGCCATAAACTGGATTGCAGCCGGGCTGAACCAGGGGAAAAAAGCTCTGGTCATCGGTACAGATTTCAGCCGCCAGCACTTTCACAAAGATCACGAGTTTGTATTAGGCGGCGTAGCAGCAGCAGTACTTGTTAGTGACACTCCCAAAGTCGTAGAATTTGAAATTAAAAAAAAGGGATTCTGGACTACAAACGTCTATGATACATTCCGGCCTTCAGCTGTGGCAGAAGTAGGTAATAATG
>CBFDDY010000297.1:0-3564 GCA_965603705.1 uncultured bacterium
ACCGGAATTTTTTAAAATTACTGGATTTTACACCCAAAGAAATAAAGTTTCTGCTGGAGCTTTCCCAAGACCTTAAGAAAGCCAAGTATGCAGGAACTGAACAGGCAAGATTAAATGGGGAAAATATAGCTCTTATTTTCGAAAAAGCATCTACCCGTACCCGCTGCGCTTTTGAAGTAGCGGCCTTTGATCAGGGAGCCCATGTGACTTATCTGGGACCTTCCGGTTCACAGATCGGGTATAAAGATACCATGAAGGATACTGCCAGGGTTCTGGGCCGCATGTATGATGGTATTGAATACAGGGGTTTTGGGCAGGAGATAGTTGAGGAACTGGGAGCTTATGCTGGTGTTCCGGTATGGAACGGGCTGACTAATGAATTTCATCCCACTCAAGTGCTTGCCGACCTTCTGACTATGATCGAACATTCTGACAAGCCGCTGGGGGAAGTGAGATTTGCCTACCTGGGTGATGCCAGATTCAATATGGGAAACTCACTGCTTATAGGTGCGGCTAAAATGGGGATGGATTTCCGCTGTATAGCTCCGGCTGAGGTGCAGCCCGGGAAGGAGCTGGTGAAAAAAGCTGAAGAGATCGCTGCCTGTACCGGCGCAAATATCCTTGTAACAGATAAAGTAGATGAGGTTAAAGACTGTGATTTTCTCTATTCTGATGTCTGGGTCTCAATGGGAGAACCGGAGTCGGTCTGGGGGGAAAGGATAAAGCTGCTAAAGCCCTATCAGATAAACAAAGATATTGTTGAGGCTACAGGAAATCCGGGTGTGAAGATCATGCACTGCCTGCCGTGTTTCCACAACCGGGAGACCAAGGTAGGGGGTGACATCTATAAAAAATTCGGTTTGGAAAGTATGGAAATAGCGGAAGATGTTTTTGAGTCGGATGCCTCTATTGTTTTTGACGAAGCGGAGAACCGGGTTCACACGATCAAAGCTGTGATGGTCGCTACGCTGGGAGCTTAAACGAACTTGAATTATTCGATAATTATACGGTGATATTTCTTTTTTCCTGCCCGCAAGAGGATGCCGTTTGGGGTCAGGTTAGCTTCATTTAGCTGCTGATTAAGACTTTTTATTTGTTTATCATTTATATAGAGGCCGCCCTGCTTGATAAGTCTTTTAGCTTCGCCCCGGGAGCTGGAAAGGCCTACCTCGGTAAAAAGTTCTGCCGGGTTAATGCCTCCGGTCAGACGGACCCGGGATATTGTGGTTGATGGCATAGCTGCAAGGTCACTGCTTGTTTTTCCTTCTCCTGTACCAAAAGCAGTAGATGCTGAAGCCTGGGCTTCTTTTGCGGCTTTCTCTCCGTGCGTAATAGATGTGGCTTCATAGGCTAGGGCCCGCTTAGCTTTGCGGATGTCACTGCCTTTGAGGGCTTGAAGCTGTTTGATTTTAGCAAGCGGCAGGAAAGTATATAGTTTGAGAAAGCGTCCTACATCCCGGTCATCACAGTTTACCCAGTACTGGTAGAAATCATAGGATTTGAGGAGGCCGGAGTCGAGCCATATTGTTCCGTAGGCTGTTTTCCCCATTTTTACTCCTGAAGCAGTGGTGAGCAGCGGGAATGTCATTGCCTCTACCTTGGCTCCTTCCATTCTGCGGATGAGGTCTGTTCCGGCCAGGATATTACCCCATTGGTCATCGCCTCCCATTTGTAAGGAGCAGCCGTATTTTTGGAATAAATGGAGATAGTCATAGGCCTGCAAAAGCTGGTAATTAAATTCGATAAAAGATAATCCTTTTTCCAGCCGCATTTTATAGGCTTCGGCTGCCAGCATACGGTTTACACTGAAGTTCCTGCCGATTTCACGCAGGAACTCAACATAATTAAGCGGGAGGAGCCAATCGGCATTGTCAAGGGCCAGTGATTTTTTCCCGTCAAAATGAAGATAGCGGTCGAGTTGGGCATGGATTAATTGGCCGTTTTTTCGGATTGCCTCTTCGCTCAGCATTTTCCGCATTTCTGTTTTTCCGCTGGGATCGCCTACCATAGTAGTACCGCCTCCGACAATGGCGATCGGCCTGTGTCCGGCTTGCTGGAGGTGTTTCATTACCATTATCGGCACCAGGCTTCCGGCATGAAGACTGGTGGCAGTGCTGTCAAAGCCCACATAAAAGGTGATCGGATTGCCGCCCAGCATTCGGCGCAGGGCATCTTCGTCAGACACTTGAGCGATAAAGCCTCGTTCCTTAAGGATATCGTATATATTGCTGTTCATTTCAAATCCATGCTCCTTGCCTTCTATTTTTCAGTAATTAACAATAAATATCAAGTAGAAACCCAATTTTTTCAAGGAAAAGCGGTAAAAAGAATCAGGCCAGTTGATTAAGAAAACCGTGAGCAAGGATGAGTGGGCACGGTTCCTCTCCAGAGTGGAGAGGGGAGCGAAGACTGAATCCGAGCGGATTTTCCTCGCTGGGGAAAATACGCGTGTTTTCGTATCAACTGACCTGATTCTTGCTTAAGGCTCAGAAGCTTAGAAAAAATGGGGGAACTCCTGTATGTTTTGCGCTTGACTTTAAAATGAAACTTTCATAGGTTAAAATAACCGGGATAAAAAATGACAAGATACAATGGCAAACTGAAACCAAAATTACCTGACGTCGGAACAACGATTTTTGCGGTGATGAACAAACTATCGAATGAATATGGAGCTATCAATCTCTCTCAGGGATTTCCGGATTTCCCGGTCTCTGAGGAGTTAGTAGGGCTGGTCGAACAATATATGAAAAAGGGATTTAACCAGTACGCTCCCATGTATGGCATCCAACCGCTGCGGGAAGAGCTCTGCCGCAAGATCAAGGAGCTTTATTCAGTCTCTTATCATCCCGAAAAAGAGATCAACATTACCTCCGGGGCAACTCAAGCGATCTATACTGCTGTTGCTGCTGTTGTTAATCCGGGAGATGAAGTCATCCTCTTCACTCCTGCTTATGACAGTTATTCCCCGGCAGTTAAAGTACATGGTGGCAAAGCGGTATATTCTAAACTGAAGGCTCCGGAATACAATGTAAACTGGGACGAAGTAAATGCACTTACTAATTCCAGGACCCGCATGATAATCATCAATTCCCCTCACAATCCCACGGGAAGTATTTTATCTTTAGAGGATATGCAGCAGCTGGAAAAGTTAACCAGGAATACGGATATTATTATCTTAAGTGATGAGGTCTACGAACATATCATTTTTGATGGAGCTCAGTATCAGGGCCTTATGCGTTTTCCCGGATTAGTGGAAAGAAGTTTTGTGGTGTTTTCCTTTGGCAAGACTTTTCACAGCACCGGCTGGAAGATGGGCTACTGCCTGGCTCCGGAAAACCTGATGAAGGAGTTCCGGAGTATTCACCAGTTTATTGTCTACTGCTGTAACACGCCGGTGCAGTATGCTCTGGCTGAATTTCTCAAAAATAAGGACAATTATTTAGCAATAAGCAGTTTATATGAAAGAAAAAGAGATATTTTTGTCAGCTTGATAAAAGCATCCCGCTTTAAATTCAGCCCCTCCCGGGGTTCTTATTTCCAGCTGCTGGATTACAGTGATATTAC
>CBFDDY010000298.1:0-3529 GCA_965603705.1 uncultured bacterium
ATTCCCGGAGGATAGAAGAGAAGGATCGTGAGACCCGTCTAAATCCGTGCTTCCCTGCGTATTCCGGACAAAGTACCCACCCATTCCGGAGGGAAAGTCCCACCTGATTCCGGTGGAAAGTCCCACCACCTCGCCGGAGCGAAGCGACGAGATTTTATTCTAGCATGAAGTGGGTACTTTGTTTATCTTTTTTCTCATGGAACCTCCTTTCATATTGATTTTATGGGCATTATGGACCAGGCGGTCCAGGATGGCATCAGCTATTGTCTGATCATTTATTACTTCATGCCACTTTGTGATTGGCAGTTGAGTGGCGATTATTGTTGACCGCAGGCTATATCTGTCTTCTATTAGTTCTAAAAGATCTTTTCTCTGTGATTCTGTTAAAACAGAAAGCCCCCAATCATCCAATATAATAACATCGGATTTGGCTGTTTTATCCAATAATTTAGCATAGAGGCCGTCTCCTTTAGCCATTGCCAGTTGTTCAAAAAGACGGGGAAGCCGGTGGTAGATTGCCGTATATCCTTGCCGGCATGCTTTTTGAGCCAGAGCACAAGCGAGATAGGTTTTTCCCACTCCGGTAGGGCCTGTGATTATTATGTTCTGGTTCCTTTTTATCCATTCGCATTGGGCTAAAGAGAGGATAACAGCCTTATCAAGCCCTCTTGAACTTTGAAAATCAATATCCTCTATAGCGGCATTCTCTCTCAGCTTGGCCTGGCGGAGACGTCTTTTCAAGCGGCGATTTTCTCTTTCTATTATTTCCCTGTCTATTAGCAGACCCAGCCTTTGCTCGAAGGTTAGATCTTTGACCTCGGGTAAAGACATTTGTTCATCAAAGGCCTGAAGCATTCCTTTAAATTTTAGTTGTTCAAGTTTTTCACGCGTCTGATTGACTAACATACCTTTTCCTCCTGGGATTGATAATATACAGAGCCGCGGACATTTTCGTGGTTTTGGGGAACATTTTTGTTTGATTCTTCTTCTAAAGGTTTTTTGTCCAATCCTTTTTCTAATATTGACTTGATGCTTTGATAGGAGTAAGCCTCAAAGGCTACGGCCCGTTTTGAAGCAGCTTCCAGCCTTTCCCGGCCATAGCTTTTCTCAAGCCTGATAATCCCCAGACTGCTTCTGTAACCAAGTACTGGATGTTCTTTTATTTCAATAATCTTTTCCACCACCAGGCCTGTATTTTCCCCGAAGTTTTTTGCCCAGGAGATTATTCTGGAAGGGGTCCATTGTTTATACTCCCTGTGGGACTTAGGCAGGTGATCCAGTATCGTTGTATGGTGCCCTTTACAAAAACTGCGGACATGAGAGCTTATCCTGCAGCCGTCTTTGTAAACAGAGACTGTTTTAGCGGTTATTCTGATATCTGCTTTCTCCCCCCTGTATTTATAAGGAACAGAGTAATAATGGCTGTCAACTTCAACATGATAATCGATATTAACAGCAGCTCTTTTCCATTCAGCAAACTCATAGGCTGTTTTTGGTAAAGGCTGTAGGACCGGTTTATCCAGGGCTTCAAAATGAGTTGTCCGGGTCCCTTCAAGCTTTTGGAATGGCTTATTATTGAGCTTTTCTAACAGCTCTGAGATCTTTTCATTAAGCTCTGCCAGAGAGAAAAAAGTAAAATTCCTCAATGCCGCCAAAATCCAGCGCTCCACAACAAGCACCCCATTTTCAACAATCGCCTTATCTTTTGGTCTTTTCACTCGGGTTGGCACAATCGCAACTCCATAATGCAGGGCAAAATCATGATAGGTTGGATTCAGATCAGGCTCATAGCGGCAGGCTTTACTAACTCCGGATTTTAAATTATCCGGTACTACTAATTCCACACATCCCCCAAAAAAGCTAAAGGCATTGACATGGCATTGGATCCAATCCGGAAGAGTTTGTGTCCAGGTCGCTTCCGCATAGGAATAATTGCTTGCCCCCATGCTAGCAACAAAAATTTGGGCTTGTTTGACTTGCCCTGTCGCCGGATTTGTGATCGGAACCGTCTGTCCGGCAAAGTCTACAAAAAGCTTTTCTCCAGCTTTATGATCCTGGCGCATACTGATATCCAGTTTCTTGCGCCACAGGCCGTAATTATGGCAAAACTGGCTGTACCTGTATCCATCCGGATACACATCTATGTACTCTTCCCACAAGAGCGCCAATGTCACACTTTTTTTCTTCATGTCATTGTAGGTTTTCTGCCAATCAGGCCTAGGTTTTAACCCTCTGCCATCTTCCGGTTTAACAGGAAAAAGCCTTGCATACAACTGCTTAGGAGTCATTTTCTCGATCTCTGCATATGTCAACCCTAGTGATTCAACTCTTTCTATGTATTTTCTTACTGTCTTACGGGATGTGGTGACGCTGCCGGCAATCTGCTTTTTGTTAAAGCCAGCCTCATGCAGCCGGATTGTTTCTTTGATCTTTCTCACACTTTTTCTCCTGTGTGCCATTTCTCCTCCTGAAATATAATTTCAAAAAGCATGGCATAATTCATCATTTTTCGCATCCAATCGCTCTCTTTTTTTGATTCCGTTTCATGGTTCCCACCCATTCCGGAGACTACCCAAAAAAATGGGTACTTTCCACCGGAATCGGTGGTACCTTTCAAACAGAATCAGGTGGGACTTTCAAACGGAATCGGTGGGTACTTTCCACCGGAATGGGGTGGGACTTTGCTCCGGAATACGCAGATAATATGAATCAAGCAAAAAGTAGAAGATATACACAATCTTTGAGAGAATTATTTCCTTCAGTTGCAAAAGAATGGCATCCAAAAAAAAATAAGGATTTGAATCTAAAAGATGTAACTCCTGGTTCTGGAAAGAAAGCTTGGTGGAAGTGTAGTGAAGGACATGAGTGGCAAGAGTTTGTTTATCACAGAACTCGAGGATGTGGTTGTCCCTTTTGTTCGGGACACAGAGCAAGTAAAGATAACTGCCTTCAAACCATAAACCCAAGTCTTGCAAAAGAATGGCATCCTACAAAAAATGGGAAACTTACTCCCCGGGATGTAACTCCGCATTATAGTAAGAAAGTTTGGTGGAATTGTAGGAATGGGCATGGATGGCAGGCTACAGTCGATAATAGAAGTAATAGAAGAGGATGTCCATTCTGTGCTGGAAGAAGAAAGTGGATTAAAGCGACTGGAAGCCAAAAACCCTGAATCCCTGGCTTCCAAAGATAAAAAATTGGGGGGCTAATATGACAATACCAGAAGAAATTTTAGATGCTGTTTCTATTTTAGTAAAAAAAAGAGGAATGAATAAATTTAGAAGAGTAGATATCAAAGAACAAATTTGTATTGATAGACATAGATGGGACTACAGTTATAGTCCTGTTTTTCAAGCTATGCGAATTGACCAACCTGGTGGAGCTCCACTAATAGGTGAACAATATATAGGAATATTCAAGAGAGTAAAATATGGTGTTCATACTCTTACTGAATATGGTAAAGAAATGATTGAAAAATATTGAATGCAAATGAATAGCAAAAATTTAAAGCCTTCCTTTTTCAACAAAT
>CBFDDY010000299.1:0-3522 GCA_965603705.1 uncultured bacterium
TGCTTATGGCTATTGGAAATGATGTCCGGGATGGAAAGTCCCTCTCAAAAGCCTTTTCTCAATGCAGAGAAAAAATTTCCACTGTATATATTGCAGCCTTGATGGCCGGGGAACAAAGCGGGAACCTGGCTGATACCATCAATAGCTATATTGAATATGAAAAAGTTATTTCCCGGACAAAGCAAAGTATTAAAAGGGCAGTGATATACCCGGCTCTTCTGCTGGGGCTCTCTTTTGCCTTATTAGCTGTGATCATGAATTTTATCATTCCCCGGTTCTCAAATTTTTATACTGAATTCGGAGCTCAACTTCCCGCCATTACTTCAGCGCTGGTATCGCTTTCGCTGTTTATCAAAAAACGTTTTTATGTCGGCCTTATTTTGTTTGCTGTTCTAGCGTTTGTATTTATCCTGATGGGCCGCAAGGAAAAAAACCAAATCCGACTGGACAGGCTTAAAATGATGATCCCATATGCCAATAAAATCTGGGTCGAGGCTGCTGTTGCCCTCTTCTCCCGAACCCTTTGGCTTCTGCTTGAAGGGGGAATATCTCTCATATCAGCTGTAAGTATCGCTTGTCAGGCTGTCCCAAACAAGTACCTCAGAAAAAGAATGTCAAACCTGGGTGAATCTATAAGACATGGGGAGAGTCTTTCAAATTCGATCGAGAGGGCCGGTTTTTTTGATTCTTTGGCTCTGGATATGATCCGGATTGGAGAATCTTCAGCCAATCTTGACGGTATGCTTAAAGAAGTAGCTGAGGTTTATGACGACAGGATTCAAGACAAGATCGATACTTTTGTCTCCTTGTTTGAACCATTGATAATTATTTTTATGGGAGTGATTGTGGCTTTGATGCTCCTTTCAGTCTACATTCCGATTTTTAATTTAATAAGAGTTGTAAGGTGAAAACAAATAACAAAAAAGAAGAACTCGAAAAGAATCTTATAGCTGCAGAAGAGAAGACCAGGAAATTGGCGGAAAGATATAATGTTCCCTATATTGACCTCTCGTCATATATTTTTAACCGGGAATTGGTTCAATCATTCCCGGTCGATTTTCTTTACCGTTCGGATTTTATCCCTATGGAAGAAGATGAAAACGTCATGAAAATAGCTGTTGCCGATCCTTCAAATATTTCTATCATTGATTCAATTGAGTCATTTTGTGGGAAAAAAATTACTGTGTTGGCTGCTTCTCAACTGGGAATCCATGAGGCTCTCAGAAAAAGTGAGACAGCGCTTCAGGTTCTAAAAGATGCAACTGAAGGCTATATTGTCCAGGTTTTGGATAAAAATGGCTTAGATCAGGAAGATTCGATTTCAGTTGAGAGATTAGCTGACCAGGATGATTCCATAATAAAACTAGTAAATTCCATTATTTTCACTGCAGTTCAGAAGCGAGCCAGTGATATCCATATAGAATCCCGGGAAGAAGCAATGGTCATCAAGTTCCGGATTGATGGTGTGTTAGGCAAGGCAATGGAGCCGATCGATAAAAAATTCCAGTCGCCCATAATCTCACGCATAAAAGTCATGTCTGATCTGGATATAGCAGAAAGAAGAGTGCCTCAGGATGGGAAATTCCGCCTAAAGATCAAAGATAAAACTATTGATTTTCGTGTTTCTATCATGCCAAGTATCTTTGGAGAGGATGCTGTTATTCGAGTTCTGGATAAAGATATGATTACTGAAGCCATTTCCGAACTGAAATTATCTCTCCTGGGATTTTCCGATGACGTCCTGGAGAGGTTTAAAAGATACATAATAAAACCTTATGGCATGCTCCTGGTTACTGGACCTACGGGCAGCGGAAAAACAACGACTCTCTATACTGCCATAACGGAGATTAAATCACCTGAGGACAAGATCATTACTATTGAGGACCCTGTTGAGTACCAGATCGATGGTATTACTCAGATTCCTGTGAATGAAAAAAAAGGCCTTACTTTTGCCCGTGGATTAAGGTCGATATTGCGGCATGATCCGGATAAGATAATGGTGGGTGAGATACGAGACCCCGAGACTGCTCAGATAGCTATCCAATCAGCCCTGACCGGCCATCTGGTTTTTACAACGGTTCATGCCAACAATGTTTTTGATGTTATCGGACGTTTTCTGCATATGCAAGTTGATCCTTATAGCTTTATTTCCGCCCTGAATTGCATCCTTGCTCAGAGATTAGTAAGAGTACTCTGCCCTAATTGTAAAAAAAAGAATGAATTAAATGATAATAAACTGCTTGAATCCGGACTTGACCCGACTAAATATAAGAACAAAGTTTTTTACAAGGCCTCTGGATGTCCGGAATGCAATCAGACCGGTTACCAGGGCAGAACTGCAATTGCTGAGTTTCTTGAATTGTCGGATGAAATACGAGAGATGATTCTGGATAAAAAGCCGCTTTCTGAAGTTAAAAAACAAGCAAAAAAGGAAGGATTGATATCTTTACGGGAAATAGGTTTACAAAAAGCCTTAGATGGAGTAACCAGTCTGACAGAATTAAATAAAGCTACGTTTGTTGAATGATTCAGGATAATTGGAAATATATAAGATGGAAACAATAACAGAGAAGTTAAGGGATTTTTTTACCCGGATTTCTATGCCGCTGACTGCTTTTCAGTTTTCTTCTTCTTATCTAAGCGGCTTATTTTTTTCATCCAAAGATAAAAAAATTAAATCTTATTTTGTTCAGCCGTTGGGAGAGAATGTGGTGGAACCCTCTTTTTATAAAAAGAATATAACTAATTCCGCCGCCCTTGAAAAAAGCATGAGAGCAGGTTTAGACCGGTTTAAAAGCTCAGAGCATAGAGTTATTTTCTTGCTTCCGGAACTGTCTCAAAAAATCTTTATATTCCCATTTGAATCGCTGCCGCCTTCCCCGGAAGAAAAAGAAGAGTACATCCGTTTTAAAATAAAAAAACAAATGCCGATGATGCCGAAAGACAACCGGATAGCCTTTGATCTAATCCATTCAAAAAACAAAAGAAAAGTATTTGTTTCCATTGCCAGAGAAGCTGTTATCAGGGAATATGAAGAATTTTTTCACAAACAGAAGTTGAAAATCAGGATGGCCGGAGCTCCTTCTCTAGGCCTGATTAATTTACTTGCCTCAGAGAAGGAAAAAGACTTTGCCTTGGTCAATATTGAAGATCATTCATTTACTATGATAGTGGTTGTCAATTCTGAGATAGCCTTTTATCGGCAGAAGACGCTGGTGGCCAAAACTGAAGCTCCCGAAGCCCTGAAGCAGAAAACTGATAATATTAAGCAGGAAATCATTAATACTGCTAATTTCATTGAGGATAAGGAGAATCGAAAGATCAGTTCTTTAATAATCAGACTCGGGCAGTTGGGTTCGGATAAAGAAATACTCCAAAAGCTTAAGGAAAAGCTTGATATACCGATTCAAACTATTGAATCATCAGTTAAGTTGAAAATACCTTCTTTTGAGAAAAGGATTTTAGCCCCCTTGATAGGACAAGTACTATGAAGGCGCGAAAAAAAATATATTTAAACCTTGC
>CBFDDY010000300.1:0-3515 GCA_965603705.1 uncultured bacterium
CATACCGTTGTACTACAAACGCAACTTTCATCTAGCCTGACCCATTCATAAAAAGTCTAGTCATTTTCCTCTGATAAAATTTTTATATTGTGAAGTAAAAAAGTTTTTAGATCCTGCCTCCTGTATTTATTAAGCTGTTGTTTTTGTCCTTCAATTACCGCAGCTCTGATTTTTTTATCCATAGCTACCTGATTGACCAATTCCCCGACATAGTCGACCCGTTTATGATTTATAAGAATCCCTGAATCTCCCAAAGTATTTGGGATAGCAGTGCAATTATAAGCAATAATAGGGAGCTCAAATATTAAAGATTCAATAAAAGGCAACCCAAAACCTTCATGTTCACTTAAAGAAAGAAAGGCATCTGAAACTCGGTAAAGAGCAAACATTTCTTCATCAGAGATATGGCCAGTAAAACATATTTCCTCAGGCTTTAGATAGAACTCATCCGCCATACGAACAAGTCCTTCATAATATTTAGGTAAAGAAGATGTCTTGCCGGTAATGATCAGTCTTACAAGGGGAGAAATATACTTTTTATAGTAAAAAACCACCTTGATCAAATCCTCTATCGCTTTATTAGGAACAATGCGTCCCACAAAAAGAATATTTACCCGCTCATCATCAAAAAGATCAAACATGAACCGGCTGAATGGTTTTTCATATTTCTTATAATCGACAAAAAGTGGAAAAACAGCAGTTTTTTTAAAACCAAACTCAAGCAATTCCCTGCGGTTAAACTCAGAATCGGCCAGGGCTAAATCCACATATGGAGTTAATGACCTCAGTTCATCTCTTCCCCGTCGGCACAACCGTGCCATTTCCTGGCTGTAATCTGTGAAATATTTTTCCGGGGTAATATTGTGATAAAGAATCACTTTCTTGCTTTTTAAATTAATAAACGCAGGTGTCAAAGGAGAGGGTAAAGCAAAATGAAAGAAAGACATATCCCCGGCTGCCGGTGCTATAAAATTGTCAAACAGCTCGGATTCATTTTCCAGGCCATCGTCTCGCATCAGACAATAAATCTGAGATTCAAATCCCTGGGATAAAAAATATTGTTTCATATGGGTAGCAGTATCGCCAATAGCATCTCCCCGGTGATAGGCAGGAATCAGTTGGTCCACTCTCATCTTTCACCTACCTTTCTTACATGACTAAGTAAAATCCGATACACATTACTACGGGCATATTTTTTAAGAGCCTTATTCTGTGACATAACCACTTTTTCTCTTAATTCTCGATCCTGATGCAGCTCATTCAGCAAAGCGGCAGCAGCAGCAAAATTCTTTTGCCGGATCAGCACTCCCCCTGAATTCATAGTTTCTTCTACAGCCCCGGCTGCAAAAGCTATTACAGGGATTTTTTTATAAAATGCTTCCAGAAGAGGAACACCAAATCCTTCATGGGCACTCATGCTTAAATATACATCTGCAGTATTGAAATAAGCAACAAGTTCTGGAAAGCTAAGGTGTCCGGTAAAATAGACATCTTCCAGCTCAAGCTTTTGCACCAAATCCTGTAATCCAGCCAAATATTGTTCCATTCCCCGGTAATCACCAGCCAGTATTAATCGTGAATCAGGGCTATAATATTTTTTATAAAAATAAAAAGTCTTAATAACATCCTCGAATTTTTTATTGGGGATGACCCGGCCTACAAAAAGAAGTGTGAATTTATTATCAGAAAATAGCTTTTTTACCACCGGATCACCAGGGCGGTCGAACTTGGCAAAATCCAGCAGCAGCGGCAAGACACTGGTATTTCGATATCCGACTCTTTCCAGTTCTTTCCGGTTAAATTCTGAATCACCCAGAGCTAGATCGACCTTATCCACAAAAAGATTGATTTCCAGCCGGCCTTTATAACATTCCCGGGTTAATATTCGATGATAGTCAAGGAAATATTCGTAGGGAGTTATATTGTGATAGATCATAATTTTTTTGTCAGGAATCCGGAAAAAAACCTTGGACACCGGTGAGCCGATGGAGAAATGAAAAATCACCACATTCTGGGAGGAACTGAATTTTTTATACTCGCGGTAATCCTTTATATGCTTAGCCATACGGGGATCGAAAAGCTTGACGAATATCTCCGAGCAATACCCTTCTTCCTTGAGAGCTTGACGGATTTCCATCATCTCATTGGATATGGCATCCCCGTAGCTCAAGGATGTTGCAAACTGGTGGACTTCCATAATTATTCCTTTTCCAGGCGCTTTAGAAGAGACAGATATTTTTTTTCAATAGTTCCCCAGGTATAATTATCCTGAAAATACTTACGGCCGTTTTTTCCCATGCTGGAACGAAGCCTAGACGAACCCAAAAAAAACATAAGCGCCTCTTTAAATTCTCTGTAATTTTTATAGTACAAACCGGCACTGCTCCTTTCACACTGGCCTTTTAATACCTCACAGCGGGCATTAGCCAGAACAGGCTTACCTAGAGCCCATGCTTCATTTGTAACCATGGATAGACTCTCATAAAACGAAGGCATAAGTAAAAGCAAAGCTTTGTCAAGGGCAGAAAACTTCTCCTCCTCGGAAAGAAATCCGAGATAAATTATGTCAGGATGGATAGGGATCTTTAACACAGTGCTGCCTACAAGCACCAATTGGATATTTGAGCTGGTTTCTTTTTTATAGCGGATAAAAAAATCAAATAGCTCAATGCACCCTTTGTTTTTATCGATACGTCCTATATAGATCACATAATTATCTTTTATGCCATATTTCTGACAGAACTGTTTTGAAAAGATATCCTCTGGGACCTCTGCTCCTACTCCCACAACTTCAGCAGGAATATTTTCATTACCTGAAATTGTATTTATCATTTTTTTCTCTTCTAGCGAATTAAACACAATCCCCCGAGGTTTTCTGAACAGCTCTTTAAATATTTTTAAATTGACGACTGGATCATGCTCCGCTGTAGGTACAAGTATACTTTTGTGAGGTACAGCCTGAATTCCCCAATAGGAGTGATAGTAACGGTAGCTGAAAAAGATAAAATAGTTATAATCATCAATATGACCCTTGATATAATCTATAAGATCAGGGGAAAAAGGCCCTTCTTCCTTTAACCATATTATTTCATCTTCTTCACTATGCTCGTTTTCAAAAACAAAGTTCTGGATCTTACCAAACCTTTCCGGGTCTCTGGGTTTTGCAACTGAAAATCTCCTAACACGAATATCATTGACTAAGACATCTGAACCGGAATAATGATTCTCCCAGGATATGTAATCCAGAGCTCTGGTTGTCAGGACTTCGACATCCCAATATTTTTTCATGTGTTCAGTGACCCAGCGACAATGAAGTTCAGCTCCTCCGCTAATCTCCAACCCGTATCTCTGAACGACAAATGCGACTTTCATTTAAAGACTTTCTTCTCCAGGGCTTTTTCTTTCCGGCTTAGCAATTCAAAATCTTTTTCAATTATCCTTAGCTTGATTCTCATTCCTTCCTCCTCTATCTTCAACTTTGTCAATTCAACCACAATATTATGACAGAGACTATG